>NZ_AULI01000001.1:300000-513662 GCF_000425205.1 Pontibacillus halophilus JSM 076056 = DSM 19796
AAATCGCCTAACATGCTTTGAGCGACTGGATAATACATCAGTTCGCCAAGTGTGACTAAGAGCATCATAACCATTAACAGCCATGGTGTATGCGTTAAGGTGAACACCGCATAACCAATCGTATAAATTGTAATGCCAACAATTAAGATGGACTTGTTCTCCCATTTACGAACCATCCATGTCACGAACGTAGCGATGAACACGACAAGGACCGTATTTTCAGTACGTAAGATACCTAGCATCAGTGTCCCATCTACTCCTATGCCCCCATTCCCGAATGGGAGTAAAGGTTCTGCGCTCATCACTTCGGAGAACCGAACTGCGAGATAATTCGTCAATTGTTCCTCTAACGCGAAGATCAACACTCCAGCTCCAAGAAAGGCGAGAAATGTTTTATTTTGAAAGACGGGTTTGTAATTGTTCCAAATAGACGTCTTTTCCTTCCCCTTACTTTGTTCGGGTCGTTTGTACGTTTCGATAATAAAGCGAGACGTGATCCAAGCTGACAAGATCGATAAGGCTGCTACCGCTAAGAACAGCTGAAATAAATAATTTGCGAATAGAAAGGCGCCTAGCATGCCAGCAAGCGCCATGGAGACATTGTTGACCCAGTACATGAGTGTGAACACATAGCGACGATTCTCAGATGTTGTGACATCTAATACCATAGCTTGAGAAGTTGGACCTAACACACCTCCAAACAACATGGACAAGAGCAACAGCCCAAATGTTCCGTACGTCTCGCTATACCATGGGGAATTGAGGAATGCAATAACTATGAAAACCATTCCAACCCCAAACTCTGACCATACCATTAGTTGCTTTCGCCCAATCTGGTCAGATATAAATCCGCCTACAAGGCCCCCTACCAAACCACTCAAGACGACTGCCATTAGCATGAGGCCGGTCATCACTTCCCCCACTCGTCCTGCGAAATAAATAGCCAAATATGGAAAGACAGCCCCCATTGTGAAGCCAGTTAAAAACTGCATGCAGATTCGAATTTGTACGTTTCGATGTAAATCTTTGAATTTCACACTTTCTCCCCCTGTCTACTCTTTCTCTCTGTATCGGCTCGTTATATCTCTTTTCAACCATCCCATTAACTTCCATGTCTCAAATTCAAAACCCTTTCGCTTCCATAGGATTATTGAGACAATCAGTATAGAATGAACGTAACCGTTACATGCGTTATACATAGAATTGGAGGCGAAAGTAATGAAACAATTATCTACCGGGGCGTTTCAATCCGCGCAGGACTGGGTGCTTACGTATGGACGCCCTTTGGAACAAGCTTTATTCCGGCTTGCATTTGAAAACGGGAACAGAATGGAAGTATTTGCGGAGATTGAAAGGTATCAAAATGAAGACGGAGGATTTGGGAATGGTCTGGAACCAGATTTTCTTACACCTGCCTCATCTTCTCTTGCGACCTCTGTTGCGCTTCAACGGTTGCTACCCTTTTATGATGACCGTGAGGCACAGCCAATCTTTCGTAAGGCGGTTCGTTATTTAGAGTCTACCTTTGATGAAGAACGTCGTGGCTGGTATGCTGTACCGAAAGAAGTGAACGATGCTCCACACGCCCCATGGTGGGCCGTAAATGATTCAGGACAATCTGGTATCGATGATACATGGGGCAATCCGAATGCAGAATTGATTGGATACATGACGCTTTTTGAGAGCTACTCCAAACGACTTAATATGGATTTCTTACTAGAAGTAGCCGTCCAGACTTTCTTGCAGAAAGAACAATTTGAATCTCATGAATTGTATAGCTATATGAGGTTATTTGCGACGATTCCAGAGGTTCGGTCTGAGTCGGTGGAGGAGCAGCTTGTAAGAGGAGTTCAACAAACGGTTCACTTGTCTAAAGAAGACTGGAAGAACTACGTTCCGACTCCACTACAATTTGTTCCAACCCCACAGTCATCGACATATGGAATACCAGAACGAGCCATTGAAGAGAATCTAGACCACCTTATCGAACAACTCGAATCAGAAGGAGTAATCCGACCGACTTGGAGTTGGGGGACGGATGAAGACGCCTGGGAGCAATCAAAGCAAGATTGGACTGGCATTCGAACGATTGAAGCCTTATTCACACTACATCGCTATGGGCGAATCGCATAATACGTAGCCTTACACACCTGCTTTCTAACAGAAGCAGGTGTTTTCAATTTATCTTTGTTTGGGGATTCATTCCTTTGCTCCCAATGATGCATAACCTTTCACAGATTAGGGATAAATAGGAGAGATACAACACGAATTCAAAAACAGGGGTGAATTGTCGTGGATGCGGTCGTACTCGCTCGAATCTTATTCGGTTCCACTTTAGGGTTTCACATTATCTATGCCACACTCGGCGTAGGAATTCCGCTTATCGTCATTATCGCAGAAGTCCTCTACGCTATTAAGAAAGATAAAGATTACGCACTGCTCTCTAAGCGTCTCGTTAAAGGGTTCGCCATCCTTTTGGCAGGCGCGATTGCAACAGGAACCATTGTAGCCGTGCTATTAAATCTTTTATGGCCTGCATACATGGAAATTGTCGGTCAAGTTATTGCACTTCCGTTCCAAATTGAGATTTATGCCTTCTTAATTGAGGCCTTGTTCATGTCGATGTACTTATACGCAGCAGACCGTATGCCAAACTGGCTACGAATTCTAAGCATCATCTTTGTTGCGTTTGGAGCTTTGGCGTCTGCCATCTTAATTACGGATGCACATAGTTGGATGAACACTCCATCTGGATTTGAAATGACGGTAAATGGTGAAGTCATTAACGTCGATCCATGGAAGGCGTTCTTTAATCCAAGCTTCGGTGTGACTGCTGTTCACGTAGCTGTATCGGCGTATATGACAGTCGCCTTTATCATTGGCTCTATTGCAGCATTCAAATTACTTAAGAAGAATATCAGCTCTCGTGAACGTACGTATCACCGGAAGAGCCTAACGATTGCTCTTTATGTTGGAGCGATTATGTCTCTTTCTACTGCGATTAATGGACACGAGACAGCTCAAATGCTTCACGAATACATGCCACGTAAATTAGCAGGAGCAGAAGGCTTATTTGAAACCACTAAATATGCACCGTTATCTATAGGTGGGTTCACAAGTCGTGAAGAAGAGGAAGTCTTATATGCAATTGAAGTGCCATACGCACTCAGCTTCTTAGCTGGGGACAGGTTCGATACGGAGGTACTTGGGCTTAATGAGTTTCCAGAGGAATTATGGCCTCCACTTTACATCCATACCCTCTTTAACGTCATGGTAGGGATTGGGAGCTTGCTTATTGTGTTGTCGTTCTTCGCTATCTTCTTAAGGTGGATTCGAAAGAAAGAATTGCCTGGGTGGATGCTCGCACTTCTCGTAGGAGCAGGGCCACTCGCCATGATTGGCATTGAGACCGGCTGGTGCTTTAGCTGTATCGGTCGACAACCGTGGACCATTAATGACGTATTAAAGACACACGAAGCGGCTACTCAAGCGAATCATGTCGGAGTCATGCTTTTCTTGTTCCTCGGTCTATATTTCATACTTGCCGTCGCAACAGTTGTCGTTTTAATCAGTTATTTCAAACGACAACCGCTCGATGAGGAAATGGTTTAAGGGGGCCAATACATGCAAGAGTCTACAATTGCCGTTACAATCCTATGGAGCTTCTTATTTATTTACTCCATGCTCGGCTCCCTTGACTTCGGAGCAGGGTTCTGGGGAATGATTTATGGAAAGAACGCTAAAACAACCGCAGCTCGACTTGCGAACCGCTTTCTATCACCTACGTGGGAAGTTACCAATGTATTCCTTGTCTTAATGGTCGTATCGTTGTACAGTTTCTTCCCGTTTGCTGCATCCTTGTTGGCCACGTTACTTCTCGTTCCTGTTGGATTAGGTGTCATTCTATTAACCATTCGAACGACGTTTATGGTGTTTGCGGAGAAGGTCAATCGTTTCCAACGAACCTTTACAGTCATATCTGGACTAACAGGTGTGTTAATTCCAGCGCTATTGATTTCAATCTTACCGATCACGCTTGGTGGATTTATTGACGATAGCGGAGATTTTCCTCAGCTCATGTTCGGCAAGCTCTTCACATCAACGACAGTGTATATGCACATCCTGTTCGGATTGAGCACAGAATTCTTCTTGTCCGCACTGTTTCTAAGTGACTATGCAATTGAGGCAAATGACAAGAAAGCTCACAATACCTATCGGAAGCTTTCCATATGGCTTGGCCCGTTGACGTTAATCTTAGCCGTGCTAACAACCATTACCATGAATGAGGAAGCCTCATGGATTGTTGAGAACATCCAAGAGAACATGTACGGATTTCTCATGTCCTTCATCTTCTTCCTGATTGGATACACCCTGCTCTTTGTCAAACGTCCAAACGGAGAAAGGGGCTATACGAGACTTGCGATGATTTCAATCATCTTACAATATGCATTCGCGATTTATGCATACGGCGCAGCTCATATGCCTTACCTCGTCTATCCGTACTTGACAATAGAGGATGGATTCACGAACCCAGCGACGTTCTACCAAATCATGATTGCTTTCTCGATTGGAATGGCTATCCTCATACCTGGATTCATTCTATTCTGGCGTCTCTTCTTGAAAGACAAGCGTTACTTAGAGCAAGAATAAAAGAAGGTGAAGTCTACCGTAATCGGTGGACTTCACCTTCTTCTCATTACTTGACCAAGGTAGAGTAGTGGTCCAAATATAGGAAGCGCACCATACCAGAAACGCCCTCGCTTCTGTTGATTCGTCTCTTTCTCATGAAGGTCAATCACGTACATAGACAACCCTGTCAGTATAAGAAAGTCAACAGACATAACGTGAACAAAATTCGAGGTTCGAAAAGCTTCTTGATACACTTTAAGATCTCCAAAGATAAATCCATATCCAACTAGAAAGGCAGATAGCAGGAATAGAGTAACGATTACCCCCGGCTTAAACAATGCATTCTGTACGGATTGAGATAGACGACGGGTTTGACGTCTCTTCCCTCTTCTTAAGATGAAATAGGGCAGCAAACCAAAAGCTCCGATAACAAATGAAGAAAATGCGAATGGCCAAGCCGGAACCTCGTCTCGGTCCATATCGGTTAGAAGTAGCGTATAAATAAATGGCCATACCCCTAACATGGAGAATACCGATACTAAGAGCGGGTCCGGGTCATTCAAGGTGAACAGATCTTTAAGAACACCACTATCTTCATTCGGAGCGAGGAAAACGGAATAGACGAGAAACGAAACCCATACGAACAGGAACACAAAGCGCATGCTTATCGCCCCTCTTCCCAATCTTGTTTAAAGCGGTTAATCTTAATCTCTAGCTCACTCATCATCGTAAGAAAGCGTTCTAAATCTTCTACGTCTACGCTCTCTGCATCATAAGTAGCGACTACTTCGTGTAGCATTTGAACGCGGTTTTGGACATATCGTAGTTGAGAAGCTTTATCTTGGACTGATTTCCCCATGCTTTCACCCCCTCCTTCTCTTGTATATATCACTATTCTATACACGACCGCTACTAAAATGAAAGTAGACCGAACACTTCAATGTTCCGTCTACTTTCTCTGTTTCTTTATGCAGTTGCAACGATGAGCTGGCGCTCCACTGATTCAGAGCACATAGGCTTGTAGTAATAGAACCCTTGTAAGTTGTCGCAACCTAACTCAACGAGCAGCTCCACTTGTTTCTCTGTCTCTACCCCTTCAGCCGTCACACTAAATCCTAAATCTTTAGCTAGTTGGATAATTGACTTCACAATTGATTGCTTTTTACGGTCTTGTTCAATTTCTTGGATGAACGACCGATCAATCTTCAATGTATCAATAGGTAATCGCTGTAAATAGTTCAGCGAGGAAAGGCCCGTACCAAAATCGTCTAGTGCAATTCGTACACCTAAATCTCTTAACATCTCAAGCGTTCGAACGGCTTCCTCAATATCTTTCATCACCGATGTTTCTGTTATCTCTAATTCAATGGATTCTGGCTGAACATCGTATTCCATTAGTAACTTCTTCATCATGGAGTATACGTGGCCATATTGAAAATGAACAGGAGAGATATTAATCGCTAAATTTGATAGTGGTATATGAAGCTGTTTCCACTCTTGTAGTTGTTGAAGTGCCTTTGCAATCACCCATTCTGTAATCTCCACAATCAATCCGTTTCGTTCTGCAATCGGGATAAATTCAGCAGGAGATACAGACCCAAGCTCGGAATTGTTCCACCTTAGCAACACTTCGGCTTGGTAAGGAACTCCATAGACAACATCCATCTTCGGTTGGTAATGAAGAAGGAATTCGTCTTTCTCCAAAGCATGTTGCAAGTGAGACAGAATTAAGTTCTCTCTCGCACGGTCATGCAACGTCTGATTATACACCTGTACGTTATTTCTACCATGAACTTTGGCATAATGAAGTGCTTGTTCAGCCTGCATAATTAAATTGTCCTCCACCCGTTTCTCAAAGGATAAGACACTTGCTCCTATAGATATTGTCGACTTAAATTGAAAACGTTCGTATTCAAATGGGATAGACTGAAACTGAATTTGCAAGCCACATAAATAGCCTTCTAACTCTTCGGCACATAGTTTAGAATGTGTGAGAACACCGAAGCGATTTCCGTCTAAGCGAGCCAATCGTTGATGTGGTTGCAAGTAGTTCTGAATTCGCTTTGCCACCTGTCTTAGAAATTCATCCCCCGCCTCGTATCCAAACGTGTCGTTCACCCACTTAAAATGGTCTACATCGATGAGCACACAAGCAAGGCACTCTTGTTGCTTCTTAGCCCGTTCCACCTCTTCCTCATTCACTTTAATAAAGTAACGTCGATTTGGCAGCGAAGTTAAATGGTCGTAATAAGCCATTTGGAGAGAGCTTCTAGATTCAACCCGTCCAAAGAGGACTACAATCGTCAGCATAATCATGAGCACAACGACTACAGTAATAATAAGCAATGTCTCATTACCAGGCGCCCTCTTTATATCTTCTGTAACTCCTTGAATATCGTAGAAGCTAAGCGACTTAACTCCTAAATAATGTATGCCAATTGAGAGGATGACTAATACAAGCGAATAAAGAACTTTATATTGAATATGGAATTTCAATTGAACACGCTTATAAATGTATAAGACAAGCCATGAGGCAAGCATAGAATAGATAAATGTGAAGAACAGCAACTCATAATCAAATTCTACATGTACTCCTTCAATATGAACCGCCTTAAGCCCTAAGAGAACCATGGAACTAACTCCAGCTCCGATAACAACCGTTGAAAGGATAATCCACCTTAGACGATCTCTCGTAACACTATAGAAAACAGTCCAAGAAGCTACCATCATTGGGACGATAGAGAAGAAGGTTAACGGCCAGCTATAATGGATGGGTGCAGGCATCCGTAATGCAGCTAATGAAATATAGTGAAAGGCCCAGACAGTAAGTGCCATCACAAGGGATCCAATTAACATCCATACGCCCTTTGTCCCTGTCCGTGTTTTTACTAAATGTTGAGATATGTCGAGGGCTATGTAGGAGCCAAACAAAGATATCCCTATGGTTAAGGCTAATATCCCGTAATGATAACTACCATAGATCTCATCCAAATGAACCACTCCCACCCTAATTCAGGGTCTTTTTTCTTATTATTTTACATGTGATTTGGAATAATTGGAATCCTATCTCAGTTAAGACTTAGTAAATTTTTGCTCTACTTGTCATAAAAAATACAAAAACAGGCAAGCTGGTTCATCCAGCCTGCCTGTTTCTTATTTTTCTTGATAAAGCACTTTGTTCATTTCGTTCATAAATGCTTCTTTCAATGACTTCAATTTCTTCTCGCTCTCTTCAACTGAAGGCGTATTGACACCGAAATAGCATTTTATCTTAGGCTCTGTTCCAGATGGACGTAAACAACACCAGCTTCCATCAGCCAAATGGAACTTAATGACGTCTGCTTTCGGAAGGTTAATCTCTTTAACTGAACCAGAAGCTTGATTACGTTTCGTCTGCGCCTCGTAGTCTTCAACCGTAGCCACTTCAAACTCTCCAATCTGCTCATACTGAGTAGAACGGAAGTGGTTCATTAAGGATTGAATCTTCTCTGACCCGTCTTTTCCTTTCAGCGTCGTAGACTCAAGGCCTTCCAAATAATACCCGAAGCGGTCAAATAAAGAATGAAGCGCCTCATGCAAGGACTTCCCTTCCCCTTTCCAGTAAGCAGCCATCTCAGCTGATAACATAGCCGCTTGTACAGCATCCTTATCACGGACAAAGTCGCCAACTAGATAACCATAACTTTCTTCGTAACCAAATAGGAAGGTTCCTTCACCTTGGTCATAGAATTCTTGTATTTTCTCACCAATGAACTTAAATCCTGTAAGCGTCTCAATCGTAGGGATATGGTAGTAATCTGCAATGGCTCGTCCTAATTCAGACGTTACAATCGTCTTAATCATGCGTCCGTCCTCAGGGAGTTCATCTGCTTGTGAGAGAATATAATCAAGCATAAGCGCACCTAATTGATTCCCTGTCAGCACCTCAAATTCGCCTTGGCCGTTGCGTACAGCAACACCCAAACGGTCCGCATCTGGGTCTGTCCCAATTAACATGTCCGCATCAACTTCTTCCCCAAGCTGAATGGCATGTTCGAAAGCTTGGTGTTCTTCGGGATTTGGAGATGCTACTGTACTGAATTCAGGGTCTGGCTCCGCCTGTTCCTTCACTACGTATACCTGATTAAAGCCTAGCTGTTCAAGCCCTTCTTTAACTGGGAGATGTGCCGTACCGTGAAGCGGAGTGAAGACCACCTTCACATCTTTCGCATGTTGCTTAATGGCTTCTTCGTTCTTTGTAATCGTCGCCAACTTCTGTAAGTACGCCTTGTCGACTGTGTCTCCAATCCATACGAGCTTTCCATCCGCTTCTGCTTGCTCTCTCGTAATCGTATCAATCTCGATCTCATCTTCAATTGCTTCTATTTGATGATAGATTTTATCTGCCTGTTCTGGGGGCGTCTGTCCACCCAGGTCATTATATACTTTAAATCCATTGTATTCAGGAGGGTTGTGACTTGCTGTAATCATAATTCCAGCCGCTGCGTGAAGATAGCGTACAGCAAACGATAGATATGGCGTAGGACGAAGAGATTCGAACACATAGGTCTGAATTCCCTTTGCTCCAAGCACTCTAGCTGCTTCAATCGCAAACTCCCTCGAGTTATAGCGTGAATCATACCCAACCGCTACTCCACGCGACTGGTAGTGTTCTACATGGTTTTCTATGTATGCCGCTAATCCGGCTACCGCTTTTCGAACGGTGTACGTATTCATTCGGTTCGTACCTGGACCCATTACCCCTCGTAATCCACCCGTACCGAAAGCCAAGTTCTGATAGAACGAATCCTCAAGCTCCGATTCGTTAGTCCCAATTTTCTCTAACTCTACCTTCATGTCCGCATCAAGCTTCGGATGATTGTACCATTTCTCATAAGTAGTCTTCCAATCCATATAACCCCTCCTTAAAGATAGAGACTTTGCAAACAATCATGCCCAACTCTAAGCATGACGGCGTCACAAAGCCAGATAAAAAACAACTACTTTCAGTATACAATGAGATAGAGACTCATACTATAAAGATGGCAAACTCTTTTCATAAATTCACGTGATAAATTAAAAGGATATAGAATTGTTATATGGTACACTATTTGGTAATAATAGATAGTAAGATTCTAAGTAGGTGGTGGTAGCGTGTCGACGCTTATACATAGAAAATGGTTTCAATCACTCATTGTAGCCATCCTTGTGTTTATTCTCATCTGGATGATTAGCCAAGTCAGCTTTATCTTTGGCCCACTAACGAAATATATCGGTGCCGTTGCTTTTCCCTTTATCGCAGCAGGAGTGCTGTACTATGTAACAAGACCCATCGTTCTGTTCCTGGAACGCTACAAAGTTCCTCGGTTTTTAGCGATTTTAACCGTGTTCGGAATCATCATCTTTGTAGTTTATTTAATTTCCACATTTATCGCACCAATCGCTCAAAGTCAGTTTACGAAGCTAATTGACAACTGGCCAGCAATGGTGCAGGAAGTTGAATATCTCGTTAGTATTTGGCAGAGCAACCAATCGATTCTTCCTGATCAAGTCACGACGACACTTGAAGATATGCAAGACAAGCTGTTTGCTAACTTACAAGACCTAGCGGTGAATGCAACATCCATCATCGTGACTGCCATCAGTTCCATCGTACAATTCTTGTTTCTGCTTGTACTTGTGCCGTTCTTCTTATTCTATATGTTGAAAGATGGAGAGAAGCTAAAGCCTTTCCTCATGCAATTCTTTAAGGAACGAAAGGCACAGAGCTTTGGTAGGTTATTAAATGGCATTGATTCAACCTTATCCGCCTTTATCCAAGGTCAAATGCTTGTCAGTGTATGTGTTGGAATCTTGCTTTACATCGGTTATTTAATTGTGGGGCTCCCCTACGCTCTTTCTCTGGCGTTATTCGGAATGATTACAAACGTCATACCGTTCGCAGGACCTTATCTTGCTGTTATTCCTGCGCTACTCGTCGCAATGTTCCAGAATCCGCTCACCATTGTATGGGTGATTGTGATTATGATTATTGCTCAGCAAATTGAAGGAAACCTCATCTCGCCGAACGTCATGGGGAAAGCACTTAGTTTACACCCATTAACCATTATTACGTTAATTCTAGCAGCAGGTAGCATTGCTGGATTTATCGGTTTGTTATTTGTCATCCCATTCTACGCTGTCGTGAAGACAATCGTTGTACATTTCTACCGAGAATGGCTGAACGAACCAGAAATCTAATAAAAGCGTCCTAATCTTAATAGTAGATTAGGACGCTTTTATTATTCTCAAACAATTCCAATGATTTTATCCTTTAAAAAAATTTATAGATGATTTATGCTAGTAAAGTTGTTTTTCTTAGGAGGATAATGAACTGGGATATAACCCAGATTTATCTATAATCTTCCATAATTTTATTGTTAATTCTAAATTTTTTGATAATTAATTGACAAGATACGACAAACGTTGATAAGATAACCTCATCTTACCCCCCATAAGAGGGAAGACTTTTTTGTCTTATTAATTGTTAGAATTGTTTGTCAATTTGTTTACTAGAAAGTCTCGCCTATTGTTCTAGGTTGTTCGTTTTCCGACCAATTGGATAGACTAACGATAGAAAGGAGCTTGGAATATGCGCACGAAAGATATATTCCTTATCGGGTTTATGTTGTTTGCCCTATTCTTTGGAGCCGGGAATCTAATTTACCCGCCTAGCCTCGGTATTCAAGCCGGAACTTCCTACTGGCTAGCTATAAGTGGATTTATTATTACAGGTGTTGGATTGCCTATATTAGGGGTGACTGCAATCGCCCTTGGTGGAACGGATGCAAGAGGATTCGCATCAAGGGTATCCCCACTCTTCGGGACCGTGTTCGCATCCGTCATTTATTTAGCTATTGCGCCCTTCTTTGGGATTCCAAGAGCGGCCAATGTAGCCTACGAAATGGGCGTTGAGCCTCTCTTTGGATCGGTTACGAGCGGATGGGTGCTACCAGTCTTCTCTGTCTTATTCTTTGCACTTGTGTACTGGGTAAGTCTTAACCCTAGTAAGATTGTAGACCGGATTGGTCAATGGCTGACTCCTATTCTTCTCATTGCAATCGTAGGCCTCTGTATGGCAAGCTTCTTAGGCTTCGAAGCGCCAGCTCAGTCACCAAGTGGTGATTATACAGAAGGACCTTTCTTTAGCGGATTTATCAATGGATATCTTACGATGGATGCCATTGCGGGACTTGCATTCGGTATTATTGTTGTGAAGGCATTAAAAGACAGAGGCGTCGCTCAAAAAAGAACGTTGATTAAGCAGACGTTAAAAGCTGGGGCTGTCACAGCAGCCGGTCTTATTTTCGTTTATACGTCTATTGGGTGGATTGGTACCAAGATGGCAAGCGAAGGAACCTTCGACAATGGCGGTGATATTCTGTCCAATGCGACCGCCATGCTATTTGGACCTAACGGGGCTCTGTTACTCGGCGTAATTGTAGCTCTCGCATGTTTCACAACATGTGTAGGACTCACTGTTGCAAACAGTCAGTTCTTCTCAGAAACGTTTCAATCTATTTCGTATCAAACCATGGTTCGACTCACCACGCTTGTTAGTTTATTGATTACAAATCTAGGTCTGAGTCAAATTATTGAAATCTCTGTACCCGTCCTCTCATTCGTTTACCCATTGGCGATTGTATTAATGGTGTTGTCGTTATTTGACGCACTGTTCAATAGTTCGCCGTACGTGTATCGAGGAGCACTACTATTGACCTTTATCGTAGCTCTCTACGATGGACTGAACGCGTTGGCTATCAATGTATCGTTCCTTGAACAGATTTTAACTCCTTTACCTTTATTCCAAGAAGGACTGGGGTGGATTACGTTGGCTCTTATAGGGGCGTTCCTTGGGTGGTTATATAGCTTGATTAACCCTACCCCTCAACCAGCCTCTAAAAAGGTTTCATAGCATTAGAAAAGCGCTAGAGCATGGCTCTAGCGCTTTTGTTAGGTTTTCTTTTCTGTGATTTTCTCTTGAATCTTCTTAAATTCTTTCGTAGGAGGCGTCAAGCTGACAACAAGATCACCTGGTTCAGCTTTACGCTGAGACTTCCTTGTGAAGAATTCGATTTTGCCTGATGGCTTTAGGATAAAGAGCGGAATCGCCTCTGGATGACGCTCATCCATGTATTGCTGATAACGGTATTGGTTCGTAATATTCGTCTTACGGAATACAAAGCCGCTTTCTACTTTCTCATTCAATGCTTCCCACGTCGCCTGTTCATTGAAGAGCAGTCGGCCTCCAATTGTATTCCCCATCGCCTCTAAATCTTCCCCTCTTCGATTGTGAAGCGCAAGTTGGAATAAATTCGAACGACCAATTTCAGGTACAAACGTGTTACATACAAGCGCATTGTATGAGTCCAGTTCAGATGCTGCAATCATATATTCATAAGGCGTCATGTCCAAATTATACTCCGTCTGTTCCGAGAGAATCTCTTCACGAATAAACGGAATCCCAGCTTTCCTTGCTGTTTCTAACCTTTGGAAAGAGGAATCTGAGATGAGTACAGGAATCTTTAGTTCCTTTAACGTCTTCGATAACGCAGTACTAAACGAACTTGCACCAACAATTAGTACCCCCGGCTGGTTGTCTATGGCAAGGCCTAGCTTCTTCGCTAACCAACCAATCGAGAAACCATGAGCAAGTACAGTAGAAAATACAAGGGCAAACGTAAGTGACGTCAGAATGGAAGCATCTTCAAATCCTGATTCAGACAACACACTCGAGAAGTAACTCGCAACCGTTAGAGCCACAATCCCTCTAGGTGCAATCCATCCGACGAACGTCTTCTCAGCCGAAGTTAAATCCGTACCAATGGTTGAGAGCCATATCGATAATGGACGTACGACAAACAACATCAATAAGACGAATGCCAAGATGTTAATATCTAAGATTTGCAGTAACGTTTCTTTCGTTAACGAGGCTGTCAACATTACGAAGACAGCTGACGTAAGCAAGATCGAGATATTCTCCTTGAAATGTCGCATATCCTGAATAGATGAAATATGCATATTCGCAAGCGTAATCCCCATTGCTGTAACTGCTAATAGTCCTGTTTCATGCGTGATTTCATCAGCAACAGTGAAACACGCAATGACAACACCAAACATGACAGGGGATTTAAGGAACTCAGGCACATGACCATTCTCGAAGATGTAACCTAATCCCTTTGCACAACCATAACCTAGTAAGGTTGCAAAGCCTGAGGCTAGGAAGAACATGAGAAGTGTCATGGCTGTAACATCGTCATTCGAGAAGAATTGGATAATCTCAAAGGCGAATACAGCAAGTAATGCTCCAAATGGGTCGACTACAATTCCTTCCCACTTTAATAATGCAGCAGGTCTTGGCTTTAGCTTAGCCTGTCGGAGCAATGGCAAGATGACCGTTGGCCCTGTTACGATGAATAGCCCACCAATAACGAATGCGACAGCTAGAGACAGTCCTGCGACGTAGTGCGCGGCAAGCGAGCCTAAAATCCAAGCTAGGAACGCTCCAATGGTGACAATTCGGAATACCGGTCGACCAAGTCCACGAACCTCTCTAAAATCAAGACTTAAACTTCCTTCAAATAATATAATAGCCACTGCCAATGAAATCAGTGGTTTAAAGACTTCACCAAAATCTTCAGATGGATTTATCACACCCAGTATCGGGCCAGCTAGCAACCCCACAATCGACATCACGACTATGGCTGGAATACGAAAACGCCATCCGACCCATTGCGACCCTATTCCTAAGGCAGCAATCAACATTGTATCAAAGAGCAATGAATCAAACATAGAATGGCTCCTTTACTTCTGTATTTATGTGTATGTATAGAGGGCACATTTATGGAATATATAAAAACATTTTAAAACGGTAAACCATTAATGTAAATTCATAACTTTTTTTCTTTACAAAAACATTACCTTTCCCCCTATATTTTCTGTTAATTATACGTTTCCATACTACATAAAGAAAGACTAACCTTATTTTTAAGGTTAGTCTTCTACAATGAACGGATTAGCAATCATCCTCTTTCATTTGAATAACGATTTTGCCTCTTGCATGATGGGTAGCACTTAATTCATGAGCCTCTTTCACGCCTTGCTCGTTAAACTCGAATACATGGCCAACAATGGGTTTAACTTTCTTCTGTTCTAATAGGCTTCCGATTGCCGCTAACTGTTCGCCATCCGGCTCAAGCCAGTAAGCTTCCGCATGTACGCCTCGTTCTTTGGCAAGCTCTTCGTGATCAACTCCAACGATTGAAACAAGCTTCCCACCTTGTTTCAATGTCCGAAGACTTCCCGCTTGAACATCGCCTCCTAATGTATCGAGTACTGCATCCACATCCTTCACAACATCTTCAAAGTTCTCATCCTTATAATTAATAAATTGGTCGACACCTAAAGATTTTAGTAGTTCTTCATTTGAGCCGCTAGCTGTGGAGCTTACATAGGCACCTGCTTCTTTCGCAAACTGTATGGCGAAACTTCCTACGCCTCCAGAACCAGCATGAATGAGCACATGATCGCCTTCTTGAATGTTTAAGGAGTCAAACAAGCACTGCCAAGCGGTTAAACCGGCAAGAGGGACAGAAGCTGCCTCAGAGAACTTCACGCCATCTGGAAGCGGCGCAAGGAGCGATTCATCCACTGGTACATACTCCGCATACGTTCCCTGGTTCGTTGTAGCAGGGCGTGCAAATACGCGGTCACCTGGCTTATATCCTTCTACATCTTCTCCAACCTCCGTAATGATACCAGCTACATCCCAACCTAATATAATGGGAAAGTCCCACTTCAACATTTCTTGTAAGTACCCTTCGCGTACCTTCCAATCAATTGGGTTGATTGAAGTAGCGTACACCTCTACTAGGACTTGATTGCGCTCAATCTCTGGGGTTGGCACTTCTTTTCCTTTAAGGACTTCTGTGCCCCCGTATTGCTCTATAACAACTGCATTCATATTTAACCCTCCCATACGTTTCTCTTCAATCCCTCATTTCCCCCCTATGATATAAGAAAAACCCCCTCACAAAGATTGTGAAGGGGTTCGTTATTATTTACCTTTAATTTGCGTATTATACAATTCTTTAGAAACACGAGGTGCGAGCCAGATGACCGGTAGTAATAAGATGGACACAGGCACTGCCGTTACGACGATGAAGTTCTGAAGGGCTGATACGCCGCCTTCACCCACATAAAGAAGAATGGCTGCAATCGTACCCATTAGCATCGCCCAGAAGATTCGAACCCAAACTTTTGGATTTCCTTCACCAGACACGGCCATCGCAATCGTATAAGACATCGAGTCACCTGTCGTTACTACGAAGATGATCGTTAGAAGTAAGAATAGCGGTGAAATAATTGCTGCCAACGGAAGTTGTTCCGTAATCGCAATCATCGCTGCTGGCATACCACCATTTGTAAGCTGCTCAGAAACAGATCCAGGGTTTTCGATTTCAAATGCGATTCCTGAACCACCTAGTACAGTAAACCAGAACGTTGTAATGATTGGTGCAATAACACCTACCGCTGTAATAATTTCACGAATCGTACGACCTCTAGAAATACGGCTTACTAGAATTGCCATCATTGGACCATACCCAATGAACCAACCCCAGAAGAAGACCGTCCAGCTACCTAACCATTCAACGTCAGCGCGGTACGTACTCATTGGAATGAAATTATCCACGTAGAAACCAAATGAAGAAATAAAGTAATCAATGATGAACCCACCAGGTCCAAATACAACCGTGAACGCAATGAGTCCAATTGCAAGTCGAACGTTAAAGTTACTTAAGATCTGAATTCCTTTATGAAGTCCTGTTACCGTTGAAATTGTGGATACAACAACAAGACCGATAATAATCGCAAGCTGAGTTGAGAATTGATCTGGAATTCCAAACAGCGCGGATAAACCGTAGCTTGCTTGTAAGCCAAGGAATCCGATTGGACCAATTGTTCCAGCTGCAACTGCGATAATGGCAAATGCATCAACAATTGTTCCAAGTGCACTATTACGAAGACGCTCACCAAAGATTGGGTATAGAAGCGTTCTTGGCTTCAACGGCATACCCTTATGATAGTGACCGTACATCATGACGACGGCACTGATTGTTCCAAGAATTGCCCATGCTAGGAAGCCCCAGTGCATAAAGCTTTGCGCAAGCGCAGGAACAATCGCAGATTCAGACATAGCTTCAATGCCACCGTTAATCGGAGGGGTTGTCATAAAGTGGTACATCGGCTCAGCCGCTGCCCAGAACACGCCTCCACCTGCGAGTAACGTTGCCATAATAATAGACAACCATTTGAAGGTACTCATTTCAGGTTTTTCTAAATATCCTAAACGAACTTTTCCGTATTTTGAAAATGCTACATATAAAGCCACTAAAAAGTTTGCTAACATAAGTACTTGCCAGAAAGCACCGAAGTACTTAGAGGACCAAGCAAATGTAACGTTAACGAAGTTTGAGACTCCGTCAATACTAATAAAAGCTGCAACAACGAATGCAACAAGCAATCCTCCACTGATGGCGAATACAGGCCAATCTATTTTAGAAGTATGCTTAATAGGATCTTCTGACATTTTGGATAATATGCTCCTTTTGTGTTGATGTCATTTGGTGTCGATAAACACATGTTTCTTACCTTCTCATAACTTTCTGTTAACTGTAAAGCTAGGCGCTTATATCCGAAATTTTTTAAAGATTTGTTCTGTTACAAAGAATAAGAATGTGGTATAACGTGCGCACGAAGAAAGTGAGTGAAGAAGATAAGGTTCATTTCCCCGCTTTCTTCCTCTATCATCCTGCACACACTCCCTTCATTATGAACCCAACACTCATCTGTAACAGAACCTTATACGGATAGCAGTTTATTTACCTCTATAATGTCCAAATACGTATACGCTTATCCGCGGATGCAAGCGCTAGTGCTTGTCCATCTCGTGAGAAATTTAGCGCGTAGTTCCCTTTTGATTTAAGGTCGAAGTGAAATCGTTCTTCCCCTTCACGTGTCATCAGCTTCACAGCATATGGAAGCGATATTGCGAAGTGCCTTTCATCCGGATGAACGGCTAAGGAATAATACGCCTTCTGAGAGAGATTAACAATTTCAGATCGGTTATGGCTCGTTAAGTCCCACTCGTACACCTCCCCGTTGTAGCCAACCGACAACGCTCGTTTCCCCTTATCAAAGAATTTAAACCCCATTACAGCCATTTCGTGTGCAGAATGAAGATAATCTACCTCTTCCCCTGCAGTAGAGAGAAACGTCACCTCTTCTCCAAGGCCTCCAATGGCTAATAAATTTATTTGACTACAATAATGTAACAAGTTGATATTTTTAGAAGTTGCCTTTTTCTCTAAACAAATTGTAAAGTCTTTAAGAAGAAGCACTCCTACCATGAACTTTGGTGTACTATAGAAGAGCTTACCTTGTAGCTCATCAATAAACAGGGAAGAAACCCCTTTCTTATCCACTTGAATAGATCTTAACTGTTCCCCTGATTGCACATCCCACTCTATGACGTAGCCGTCTTTCGCTGCGGAGTAAAGGACCGTCCCCTCTTCGTTAAATACAATCCCATTAACAGATTGTTCGTGACCCTTTAAATCATGTACGAGCTCTCCACTCCTTACATCCCACACGCACAATTCACCACTAAATCCTGCAGAAGAAACAAGCGCCCCATCCGGTGAGAACACCGCTTTATTTACATGGGAGGAATGCCCCATTATTGTACGAAATAACTTCACGTTTCCACTCTCCTATCTCATCTCAGTCCTTTAGTAAAGAGCTATTCCCTTTCTACTAAAAATGATACGATAAGTGAAGATTCATTACACGGACATTATTGATTGGGAGGAACCATGATGCTTGAACAAGCCCAACAAGTGTTAAAGCAATATTTCGGCTTCTCGTCCTTTCGCCCTGGACAAGAAGCTGTAATTAAACACGTTCTAGAACAAAGAAACACAGTCGGGATTATGCCGACAGGAGGAGGGAAATCGTTATGTTACCAAGTGCCTGGACTTCTGTTAGAAGGAACAGCTGTCATCATTTCCCCCCTTATCTCCCTCATGAAAGACCAAGTAGACTCCTTACAAGCTTTAGGTATAGAAGCGACGTATGTGAACAGTTCATTAAGTAATGACGAGTTAACTGAACGTCTTAGAGGACTTGAACAAGGGGCCTACCAATTTATCTATGTAGCGCCTGAACGCTTTGACAGCGACCGATTCATCCATGCACTCCGTAAAACCCCACTCTCTCTTATCGCCTTTGACGAGGCGCATTGTATCTCACAGTGGGGGCACGATTTCAGACCGAGTTACCGTTCCATTATTCATAATCTAGCTAAGCTTAACGACCTCCCGGTACTAATGGGATTAACCGCAACTGCTACAGAAGAGGTCACAGAAGATATCCAACAGCTACTTCACGTAAGTGAGGAGGCAACCGTCAATACAGGATTTGCCCGCGACAACCTCGCATTCCAAGTCGTAAAAGGGGCAGAAAAACACGATTACATTGAAGAATATATCGCTTCAAGACGCAACGAGTCAGGTATTATCTATACTGCAACCCGTAAGGATGCAGACCGCATCTATGATTGGCTAAGCCGTAAAGGACACCGCATCTCAAAGTATCACGCTGGACGTTCCGAAGAAGAGCGGAAACAAGCACAGAATGACTTTATCCAAGATGAAGTTCAGCTTATGGTAGCTACTAACGCATTCGGGATGGGCATCGATAAATCAAACGTCCGTTACGTTATTCACTACTCACTTCCGATGAACATTGAGTCTTATTATCAAGAAGCTGGACGGGCTGGTCGAGACGGTGAACCAAGTGATTGCATCTTGCTATTTTCACCAAAGGATATTCACTTGCAGAAATTCCTGATTGAGCAATCCAACATGGATGATGAGAAGAAGACGATGGAATACCAGAAACTTCAACAGATGGTCAATTACTGCCACACTGACCGTTGCCTGATGAACTTTATGCTTACGTACTTTAATGACCCATTTAACAGAGAAGAATGTGGTGCTTGTAGCAACTGTTTATCAACAGGTGAACAAACGGACCGGACGAAGGAAGCCCAAATCGTCTTATCTTGTATTAAGCGAATGGGTGAACGCTTTGGAGCAGGGATGGTCGCAAAGGTATTAAAGGGTTCGAAAAGCCAAAAAGTACTCGACTTCCGCTTTCACACTCTTTCTACTTACGGCCTCTTGTCCAAATGGAAAGAAAAAGAGATTGCACAATTTATTCAATACCTAATTTCTGAAGGAATTGTGAGTGCAAGTGAAGGGCAATACCCACTTCTTAAACTTACTCAAGAAGCCCTTCCTGTCCTAAAGTCAGAGCGCACTGTCACCATGAAGGTGGAGACACCTGTTCAGCAGCAAACGGATGAGAACGTGGATCAAGAATTATTTGAGCAACTCCGATCTCTCCGTAAATCCATCGCAGATGAACATGAAATTCCGCCTTATATTGTATTTTCCGATGCAACACTAAAAGAAATGACCATTCATCTTCCAACAACGAAAGAACACATGCTTTCCATTAAAGGTGTTGGAGAGAAGAAATTTGAACAATATGGTGATGTGTTCTTAGACAGAATCACATCATACAGAGCCGTCGTAGACGGTACTATATAAGACAAACAAGTTCTGAGAAACAAAAAAAGCACAGAGTCTTAACTTAAGACTCTGTGCTTTATACTGCTATAAGACTTTATTTAGTTTGAGGAAGGTCTTTCTTGGACCAAGCACCGAAACCGCCTGCCATGTTAATGACTTCTTTAATTCCATTTGCTTGTAGAATACTTGTAGCCATCGCAGAGCGACCTCCTGATTGACACTGAAGTACAACCGGCTTATCCGTTGGTACTTCTTCAATGCGGTCCTCAAGGTATCCTAGGTGGATGTGTGTAGCTTGTGGAATATGGCCGTCGTTCCACTCGCCTTCGTTACGCACATCAACTAGATTAACATCGCCATTTTCAATTAGAGGTGCTACCTCTTCAGGTGTCTTAATGGTGTAAGATTCCATTTTCATTCCTTGCTCTTTTAAGCTCTCAATTTGCTCAGGCGCCATAAATCCATCGATTTGGTCTGCCCCAACGGAACGAAGTGCTTGTTTAAGGTCAGACATTGCAGATTCGTTCGCGATTAGATGGACAGGCTTATCATAATTTACAATCCAACCAGCCCAGTTAGCGAATCCTTTGTTATGAGGAATGTTAATTGTACCTGGCACGTGCTCTTTCGCAAATTCACTTGCAGGACGTGTATCAATCATTTGAAGGTGGTCCTCTAGTTTCGGTTGTAAGATGGAAACAGAAGGCTTCATTTCTTCTGGTTCGTCTAGTTGACGAAGAAGAGCCGGACCTTCTTTATTCACTTTCTTCATGACCGCAAAGTACTTCGGTGGTTCTGGTTGTTCAGACGTTAGGTCTTTAATAAATGTTTCTTCATCTTCAGCAAGAAGCGCCCAGTTGGTTAACTTCTCATATCCTACTGTACTTGTAGGGATTGCACCAAGAGATTTACCGCAAGCACTTCCCGCTCCGTGTCCTGGCCATAATTGCATATAGTCTGGTAGGGCTTTGAAGCGTTGAAGAGAAGCGTACATATCGCGTGCACCTACTTCAGAAGTATTCTCTTGTCCTGCCGCTTTCTCAAGAAGGTCTGGACGACCTACATCACCAACGAATACAAAGTCCCCTGTAAAGATCCCCATTGGATACTCTTGGCCACGGTCGTACAATACAAAGGAGATGGACTCTGGTGTGTGTCCAGGTGTATGCATAACTTCAAGTGTTACATTCCCTACTTTGAACATATCTCCATCATGAACAAGCTGGTGATTAATTTCGTCTAGGAATTGGTAAGACCATTCATTTCCACCTTCACCAGACAACATTGCAGTTGCTCCTGTTTCAATGGCAAGTTCTTTCGCTCCGGACACGAAGTCTGCGTGGATATGAGTTTCTGCTACCTTCGTAATCGTAAGTCCTTCTTGTTTCGCAGTTTTTAAATAAGCTTCTATATCGCGAGAAGGATCAACGACCAATGCTTCACCCGTAGCTTGGCACCCTACCATGTAAGATGCTTGTGCTAATTTTTCATCGTAGAAATATTTTAATAACATGTGTCATCCTCCATTCAATTATTATGATCAGTTGTTCTATCCATACTTTACATTACAACTGTTAAGGCTAGGTTAACAAATACCTAACAGGGTATATTTTTGGACAAAAAACAACCTCAACTTTCTATATATCGACTATAACACAGCTACCCCCAGGGGTAAAACAACATGCTTATTCTTTTATTCCTGTAAGAAGCTCTCCTGCTATTCTTCGTTTACACTTTAGAATCATTAGTTAAACAATACAGAAAAAGCAGGCACCTGAACAGGTACCTGCTTAACCGTTATACGTGTAAATGCCATCTTGAGATGTCTGCTGTTACCGAACCGTTAGCAGCGAATAAGATCGTTGTATTCTCTGCATCAGGGAACATTCTAGATGTAAACACTTCTTCGCCACCATTCACGAAAACCTCTAGAGAAGAGGTATCTAAGAACAGACGCAACTGTTTTAAATCTTCCACATAGCAGTGGCGAGATTCCGTACGTCCGTTAACGAAACTCTTACGTTCAAGCGTTAGCAATCCTTCTTTACGATTGTAAATCAAGCGCATATTATTACGGATTTCAATATCAAAGGACTTGGATAAGTTCTTCTTAATATCAATCTGTAACTCTACAGAAAGCCCGTTAATTCCACCGAATTGCTTCACTTCGTTCTTAATGTCAGCATCTTCATACTTCATTTGAGCTCCGCGTTTCGTCTCAAGCTCTTTAATCGGTTTTTGAATAACTTTGCCATTTTCTAGAGATAGTTCTCTTGGCATTGTCAGTGTGTGCACCCATTTATGCTTGATGGTTGGTTGTTCTTCTTCATACTGGTCTGGAACACCCATCCATCCGACTAGAATACGACGACCTTGATCATCGACTGTTGTCTGCGGCGCGTAGAACTCAAATCCTCGGTCAAGTTCTTGGAATTCTCCGTGTTGAAGATGGCCGGTCTCGTAGTTAAGACTGCCAACAAAGTAGCCAGATTGATACACATTATTGTAGTGCATGCCTTTCGCTTCTAAACCTTGAGGGGAAACGGCAAGCACATCTTGTCCATTTAGATGAAAGATGTCTGGGCATTCCCACATAAATCCGAACTCATCCAACTGGTCTGTATGACTTCCAGTTACGACTCCTACATGCTCCCAAGCATGGAGGTCATCAGATACGAAGAGAACAGCGCGCCCTTGTTCGTCGTGGTTCTGAGTGCCAATTACCATATAGAATCGCCCTGCTTCTTTCCATACTTTCGGATCTCGGAAATGAGCCGTATACTCCTCTGGCAATTCTAGAACAGGACCTTTCTTCTCAAAGTGGATGCCATCTTCACTTATAGCCATACACTGGTAGCTTTCGCGATTACCGTCTTCATCCTTCACATTCCCAGTATAGAATAAGTATAATTTCCCATCGTGCTCGATTGCACTCCCGGAGTAACACCCATCTTTCTCATACCATTCAGAAGGGGTAAGAGCGATCGGTTGCTCTGTCCAAGTGACTAAATCTTCTGATGTATAATGACCCCAGAACTTCGCGCCGTGACCTGTCTTAAACGGCATCCATTGATAGAACATATGGTAGGTTCCATTGAACTGAATAAATCCATTTGGATCGTTTAAGAGTCCGACTGGAGGCATAATATGATACTTCAGACGATATGGGTCTGCTTCGACCATCGTTTTATGCTTTTCAACTTGTTCGTAGGCTTCTTGTCTTAATTGTTCGTCGCGTTCAGACACTTGTAACACTCCTTATTTCAAGTAGGATTCGACTTGAGAAGCAGTTGGAAGAGCAGTCATTGCTCCTTTAGTAGCAGCAGCCAATGCGCCGGACACTGCACCGAACTGTGCCATCTCTTTTGCTTCTTCTACGGTCATGCCTTCAATAGTTCCTTCAAACTCATTTATAGAGTGTAACACACCAGATACAAAAGCGTCTCCTGCCCCGGTCGTATCAATAGCTTTTACTTTCATCGCGTCCACTTTCGCCTTTCCATCACGAGTGACAACATAACTTCCCTCTCCACCTAATGTGACAAGCATGAATGGGATGTTGTATGGCGCCATCTTCTCGATTCCTGCATCAATGTCGCTTTCTCCTGTAATAAATTCAAGCTCTTCTTCTGAAATCTTAAGAACATGAACTTGGTCGAGCATCGAAATAATCGTTTCACGTGCTTGTTCTTCGCTTGGCCATAAGTTCAGACGTAAGTTCGGGTCATAAGATACAACCATGCCGTTTTCTTTCGCTAATTGTACCGCTTGTGCAGTCGCAGATTTAACAGGCTCGTTGATCATAGAGATGGAACCAAAGTGTAGCACCTTATTTTCCTTAAACAGCGATTCTTCAACCTCATCTACTTGAAGGAATTGGTCAGCACTTGGATTGATATAAAAGTCAAAACTACGTTCGCCACCTTCTCCCAACGTCACGAACACCACGCCTGTACGGACATCTTTAGAGAAAATCATTCCATCCGTTTTAACACCATAATCCTGAAGTGTTGTTTGTAGGAAACGACCTAGTACGTCTTCCCCTACTTTGCCAAGAAACGTCGATTTCGCGCCTAGACGTGCCAATCCAACGGCTACGTTTGCCGGTGCGCCACCTGGGCTCTTCTGATAATTCATATTTTGTTCATCTAGAGGGATAAAGTCGATTAATGCTTCCCCTAAGCTGATTACACCTTTTTTTGTCATTTGAGTCGTACTCCTTTCTTCTAGTACCTGTATGTACTTAAAAAAAGTCAGGCAGAAACTTTGCCTGACTTTTATTATAACTTATTTTTCTTCTTTCCAACCTAGTAGGAATGTGGCAATAAATGCTGTACCTACTGCAATTGCAAAACCAATTACGTAATTTAGTACGTCTGTTGCAATGGCAGCCATCGGAGCACCAGTTAAGCCAATACCGTTAGCTTCTACACCCATCATCGTTACGTAGAAACCACCTAGAGCGCCACCAATAAGGGCAGCGATGAACGGACGACGGTATTTCATGTTCACACCAAAGATTACCGGTTCAGTAATCCCTAGGAATGCTGAAGTTGCTGCAGGGATAGCAAGTTCTTTTGTTTTCTTATTCTTCGTCTTGAAGAATACAGCTAGACCTGCACCACCTTGGGCTACGTTGGCCATAGACCAAATTGGGAGCAAGTAGTTGCCACCTGAATTAAGCAACTCTGCCTCAATGGCATGGAAGCTGTGGTGTACACCTGTTAATACAATTAAAGAATACGTTCCGCCGAATACCAATCCGGCAAGTCCGCTACCAAAACCGTAAACAGCATCTAGAGCGAACGTTACACCGTTACCTACAACACGGCCAAGAGGACCAATAACAAGTAATGCGACAAATCCAGTTACAATAACCGTTACGAACGGAGTTACTAATAAGTCAATTGCACTTGGCGTAATCTTACGCACGCCACGTTCAATCTTAGACATCGCATACACAGTTAAGAGTACAGGGATTACCGTACCTTGGTAACCGAGTAATTCAACGTTCATCCCTATGAACTCCATTGTCTCAGGCGATGCTCCCCCTTGTAATCCCCAAGGGTTTAATAATTCTGGGTGGGTCATAATTCCACCAATAACTGCACCTAGATACGAGTTCCCCCCGAATTCCCTGGCGGCACTAAAACCAATTAGAATCGGTAGGATAATAAATGCTGCACTGGAGAACATGTTAAGCAATACATAAATTGCACTCTCTGGTGTAAAGACTTCATACGTATTTAGAAGACCAAGTACACCCATTAACACACCACTGGCAACGATTGCCGGAATGATTGGAACGAAAATGTTAGATAGTGTCTTCGCAAAGCGTGCTAAAGGATTCATGTTTTGCTTAGCCGCTTCTTTATGGTCAGCTCCTGAAGAGGATTGCTGGTTGCTGCTTGTTTCTCCCGCTTCAATGCCAAGCTCTTGAGCAAATGGTTGGTACACTTTGTTTACTGTACCTGTACCGAAGATTACTTGGTATTGACCTGAGCTAGAGAAAGCGCCCTTTACACCGTCAAGTTCTTCGATCTCGCTTGAATCGACTTTGCTTTCATCGTCAATCACGAGACGTAAACGCGTTGCACAGTGTGTCGCACTAACGACGTTTTCTTTACCACCAAGAAGTGGGACTAATTCTTTGGCCACTTTGTTGTAATCCATGGTGTATCTCTCCTCACTTTTTTATTACATTAACCAACCGTCATGAGAATCATGCAATGAGTATCAATTGTGTTATAAGTGCACAAAAAAAGGCAAGACCTAAAATAGTCATTTGGGTACACGTAGCCCAGATGAACATTTTAGGTCTTGCCTGCCGAACAGTCACAATCCTACATGATGTCGCTTTGTTAATACGCTTTCATTATAAGGGACGCTGTCGAAAGTTGTCAAACATTCGCTTTACTAAAGGTGTTAAATCCGGTCAATAATTCGTTGGATATGAAGGGCAATATACCCAATTTCTGATAGAGGGAATTCGTATTGGTATTCCTGCTTCAGAAATTGCGCTAGTTTCTCAGATAAAGAAAAAGCCTGTTCATACTTGCTTTGAATGAGTTTAAGCATATCTTCATCCATATCGTGAAACGGTACGCCATCTTCGACACGTGTGATAGCGAAGCGCAAGTGTGTGATCATCCTTTGATGGGAGATTCCATCTTTATCGATTTCCGTATCTAATTCCTTCTCCAACAATTCGACAATTTCATTCAACATCGTCGTTTGTTTCACTGTATTCTCCATAGAAGAACCGAGCTTTGCTGTATGAATGTGTAAGGCAATATGCCCTGCTTCATCCTCAGGTATGGTCAACCCAATTCGCTCTTGAATTAAGTCTCTCGCCCATAGACCAATTTGATACTCTTTCGTGTAAAGCGACTTAATCTCATGAAGTAATTTATTCTGAACGTCAATGCCCTCTTTCAAGCGTTCAATCGCAAAGGAAAGATGGTCCGTCAGCGAAATATGAATATGATCGCTCAATGGAACCTGAAGTTGCCCTTCCGCATGACTAATAATTTCCTCAGCAAGAGAAATGACTTCTTCGGGTAGTGTCCGAAGAAGTTCTTGAAATTTCTCATTGCCCTCATTCATCACAAAGATTTTCTCAATCTTTGCATTCGGAATTACATCGTTCTTCTTTTTCTGAAATGCAATACCGGGACCCATTACGATTTTTTCTTGATTGCCTTCTTTCACAACGACGGCATTGTTATTTAAGATTCGGTTTATTCTCATTGTGGCTCCCCACCTCTTAGATAGGCTACGGAATGTTTTCCTTTACCTATGTTGCCTTATGTCACGCAGAATGACAAATGTCGTTGTTTCTAAAGGACACTTACTGGTTAACCTTCACTTGTAGAAGTTCAGTTTCACCTTTTGTTGCTTCGCCAGAGTTTAGCTTGTCCATCTGCTCAACGACATCGCTATTTGTAATGATGATTGGCGTTACAATACTTTTAGCCTTTTCTTTAACAAGGTCTAAGTCGAATGTAATAAGCTTGTCGCCAGGTTTCACCTTGTTGCCCACTTCTACATGACCTTCGAATCCTTCGCCGTTCATGCTTACCGTCTCAAGGCCGATGTGAACTAAGATTTCAAGACCAGAATCTGTCTTAATTCCGATTGCGTGCTTCGTTGGGAACAGTTGAACGATCTCACCTTTAACTGGAGATACAACTTCACCTGAAGTAGGCTCAATCGCTAGCCCTTCACCCATCATTTTCTGAGAGAATACTGGGTCTGGCACTTCTTCAAGGTCTAAGATTTTACCTGTTAGTGGAGCTACCAATAGTTCTTCGTTATTTTGTTCCTTTTTACCAAATAGTTTTTTAAACATGCTCAATCACCTCGTGTTAATTTTTTACATTAAAAAAAGACCTAAAACGCATGTCTTCCTATCACGCTTCTAGGTCTTGCCTGCTATACCAGTCACAATCCTACTAATATGAACTTATGTTAAGATTAGAACGGTTTCAATCTTTTGTCAAGTTTATGCGACTGGCAGCTTGAACAAGACCCAATTTGCTTAGTTGCAGTATTCCCCTTCGTCCTCAGCAGGCAAACTACAAGATTGGTTATAAAGCGAATAGCGTTCCTCAGGACATACCATTAACATACCCATCTCCTGGTCATCCATGTATGAAAGAACGGGAAATCTTCGTTAATCTCATTCCCCTTCACTAATTTCACTTTCCTTATCCCGACCTCTTAACTGGCACTCCGCACAAGTTTTCATTCCTTTCTCTTGTCTTGTGCGAAGCAATTGACCACATGTAGAACACTTCCCAAATTCATTCGGATTCGCTTGGCTCATACTAAACAATTCATGTTCAGGTCCTACCATTATTGCCACACTCCCTTTTATAACGGTATGTAGCCGAGAATAGCCATTCCTAAACCTTGTCGACATGCTCATAGTCGAAACGAATGACGACCGATTCTCCAATGGGTTCATAACCAATATTCTGATACATGCGATTCGAATAGATGTTGTCTTTATCCGTATATAAACAACAGAATTGATATCCACCTTGAAGCATCTCTTCTGACAAGGCAGTGACGGAAGCCGTTGCATATCCATTCTGCTTGTGTTTGTCTGGAGTGAACACCCCATTAACGGAACATCCATTCCGTGTTGAACGCGTTTGATTAATCATGGAAACAGGCTCCCCACCTACATGAAAGAGCCGAACACTCTCGCGCTCCACATATTTCTCCGCCATATATTGCGCTGTACCGTGATCAATTTGCTCGTTCGCTTGGTCTCCAAATTCAACTAACCATTCTTTAATCAAATTTGAATGCGCTGGTGTTGCTTTCAGAAGCTCACCATCTACTCGGTTTAAATCTTGTCTCACACGGTTTAATACATAGACCCATTGGTTCATATGAATGGTTGAAGTCGCTCTCAGTTCTTTGCACCACCGCTGTGCAAAGCGCTCCACATTCTTCGGATCCCCGATTACAGAGCCGACCGGCAAGTTGTTCGCCTTAAAGTAAAGAACAAGTTCCTCAATTTCGTTTTCTGTTAGTTCGTCGTTTGTTGCCATGATCCAGAAGGATGGCTTCGTGCGCATAAGAATGCATCGCTTGATCCCACGGGTCGAAAGGTGACCTAGAAAGGGTTGGATATCAAGTGCGGAAGCGTCGTGATTTATACTCATCGCAACTCCCATCGGCAAATTGTGCAATGCTTCATTCACTAGAAAGAATGGTTCAACTTCAGATAGAAACTGATTCGGGCAATTGTATGTGAAGACCGTCATCCTATCTCCTCCTAACAGGCATCCTATAGTAGTTAAATTAGAAACACATGCGACATCTCTATTAATTACCCATTTTCTACCTATCCTCGTCATATTCCTGCCTTCTATACAGTTGTCCCTGATGAAAATGCATATTTCGCTAAATAAGGACAAATCCCTCATACAATAAGCGGCATATCTCCATAGATTGTTAGTAAGCAATGACTAATCAACTACACCATTTATAAGGAGTGTTTCATGATGAGTTGTAAAAACGAGCGCTGCGTATGCGAGAAGGTGCGCTTAATCGCAGATGCGCAAGACCAAGTGAACGACCACTGTTGCACATCGAGCTGTGAGCGTTCAATTGATGAATTGTTGAGCCCAACCTCTAGTGACAAGAACACCATCCCGTTCCTCTTACTATGCGGATGTGAAAGCAAGTTCCCAGGGAAACCTTTCTTCGGTACTGGCGTGAAAGTAGATGACGGATGCTTCAAAACCGTTCATTCCCCATTCTTCCGTGTGAAGAAATTTGTAGAAGGCACAGAATGTTGCGCCATCTTAGAGTTGCTATTCCCACACGATAGAAGTGATTGTAAGCACCGTGGCTTCCGACGCTTTGCTCGCTCAGGAATCTGCCTAGAAGTCGACCTTAGCTGCTTTACTGGTATCACATGTTTCCCTGCCGTGAACGCCGACAACAGCAACACGATGAGAGGCTGTGATTTAGACGCAGCTATGGACCTAATCGAAGACATGAGAGACGACTTGTAAAAAAAAAGACTCCCTTGCTTTAGATGCTAGGGGGTCTTTCCAACTTCTAGAGAAATCCCGTGTTTTTCTGCAAGCTTGTTTTGTGTGGGTCGTGCGGGCGAATACCACTCGCTTTCCGCGGACGAACGCCCGAGCCTCCTCGTGAAAACCCACACTGCGGGGTCTCGGACCGCCCGTTTTTCCGCAGGAGTCTCCTGGTATTAGCCCGCCCTTCACCTAAAAAAACTCCCTTGCTATACACGCAAGGGAGTCTTTCTCTAACCTTTTCTATGCCACGGAAATTCTGTTCCAAATCGTTTCGAGAACTCTTTTGATTCGTCACGACGCTCTTTACGTTGCTGTGCTCGACGAGGTGCGCCTTCATGTAACCATATTTCTTCTTCCGTTTCTGGTTTCACACAAGGAACAGAAACTGGTTTACTATTCTCGTCAACCGCTACCATAGTTAGGAACGCAGTCGCGCAAATATGTCGTTCACCTGTTAATAAGTCTTCCGTAATGGCTTTAACGAACACTTCCATAGACGTTGTTCTTGTATACGTTACGAAAGCTTCTAAACAAATGGCATGTCCTTGGTAAATCGGGTGGAGAAAATCGACCGAATCTGTAGATGCCGTGACGACATTCCTTCTAGCATGACGCGTAGCTGCAATAGCTGCTACATCATCCATGTACGCCATTAGACGTCCACCAAAGAGAGTACCATGGTTGTTCGTATCAGACGGGAGTACATGAGAATTCTTAATGACCAATGAATCTACACAACGTTTATCTTCCATCTTGTTCCATCCTCCAATGCATCGTTCATCGTTGTACATAAGATTATTTGCATGATGTCATGAAAAACTTAACTATCTAATGTTATTCTATATTAAATTTCCTGCACACACAGAGTTTAAACAAAATGAAATTAAGAATTTTGTTCTTCTACGATGGCAGACAGCTCTTCCCATCGCTCCATCGTACGTTCTAGTTGCTCCTCAACTTGCTGTTGCTCATCAAATAATTCTTGCGCCTTCACGGCATCGCTACCTGTCTCCGTAATCTCATGCTGGATCTCTTCATAGCGTAATTCAAGTTGTTCAATCTCATCCTCAATCGTATTCCATTCCTGTTGCTCTTTATAGGAAAGTTTACGCTTTCGGTTTCGATGATGAGGAGATTCTTTTCGTTCTTCCTTCGCCTGTTGACGCTGAAAGGCCAATGCTTGTTGGTCTTCTTCTCGTTTCACATCCATATACTCGGAATAATTGCCCTGGAACCGTCTTGTCTGGCCATTGCCCTCGAATGCAATCAAGTGATCCGTTACCTTATCAAGGAAGTATCGGTCGTGAGAAATGGTAATCACAACGCCTGGGAATGCATCCAAATAGCTCTCAAGTACGGATAGCGTTTGCGTATCCAAGTCGTTCGTCGGCTCATCGAGGAAGAGTACGTTCGGTTCCTGCATTAATACGCGCAGTAAGTACAAACGTTTACGTTCTCCCCCTGATAATTTAGAAATATAGGACCACTGCATCGAACGAGGAAACATAAACTTCTCAAGCATCTGCTCAGCCGTAATCTGATCCCCTTCCGCGGTATACACCACTTCAGCTTCCTCTTTAATGTATTCAATAACGCGTAAATTCTCATCCATATCACGATGGTCTTGTGTGTAGTATCCGATCTTAACCGTTTGACCCACACGAATTTCCCCATCATCTGGCTCTATACGGCCTGCCATCATATTAAGTAGAGTCGTCTTTCCACTTCCATTCGGACCAATGATACCTAGACGCTCTCCCGGTGTCACCAAATAGGAGAAGCCTTGAATAATACGAGAACCGTCGAATGATTTCGACACGTCTTCAAGTTCAATTACATCGTTCCCAAGACGTGTAGAACCGATAGCAATTTCAACGGAATCCTCAGAAGTTTGGAACGATTTCTCTTTCAACTCTTCTGCACGTTCTTTTCGCGCTTTTTGCTTCGTCCCTCTAGCCTTCGGGCCTCGTTGCAGCCATGCTAATTCACGCTTCAGAAGGTTTTGATGCTTCTGCTCTTCCTGGCGTTCTTGTTCTTCACGTTCTGCTTTCTTATATAGGAAAGTCTCATAGTTTCCTTCGTATGAATACAAGTTCCCCTTATCCAGTTCAAAGATTGTGTTCGTAACACGATTAAGGAAGTAACGATCGTGAGTCACAACAATAAGCGAACCCCGATACTGGGCTAAGAAACTCTCGAGCCATTCTATTGTTTCATTGTCTAAATGGTTCGTTGGCTCATCTAAGATAAGCAAATCCGCTGGTTGTATAAGCGCTTTTGCAATGGCCACTCGCTTCTTTTGGCCTCCTGATAGTTCTCCAACCTTTTGGCCATACGTAGAGATGCCTAGTTGGGTGAGCACCGTTTTAGCGACGGTGTTTGCATCCCACGCATCTGTTTCATCCATACGTTGCTGCGAACGAAACAAAGCCTCTTGCATTCGTTCGTCTTCTGGTGCTTGCTCTAACTCTTTCAATGATTGTTCATACTGTCTCATGACACGCATGATTTCGGAATCGCCATAATAGATTTGTTCAAGCACCGTCAACTCATCGTCTAGTTCCGGCTCTTGCGGGGAATATTCAATATGAAACTGCTTAGCGTGGTCAATTTCACCACGTTCTGGAGTATCTACTCCAGCAATAATCTTCAATAAAGAGGACTTACCAGTGCCATTCACACCAATTAATCCAATCCGTTGATTTCGTTCAATATGAAATGAGATTTCGTTAAATAACGTTTTATCTCCGTACGATTGATACAACTGCTGTGCAGACAATATACTCATCTACAAACTCACCTTTCTTCCTGCGAACTCGTCGGTATGTTCTCCTATCATAACAGTTTCGCTCTCCTTTGTAACAGGAACGAGCCAAACTAGCCTTTTGGCTACCTTCGTTACATTTACATAATCTTAACTAACCTAAACCTTCACACCTTTTTCGATTTCAGATACTATTTATGTAGCAAGACAAAAGTCCTGCCCACTTTGGAAGGAATGTTTCTATGCTTACCTATATTGGAGAAATAGCTGAGAAAGTCCCCTTCATACATAAATGCAAGTTCAGCTCTGACGTGAATGTCATATTCGAATCAAGCCGTAAGCTAGAAGGTGTTGTCATCCATGATGATGACGATAAGATTGTCGGCCTTGTCATGAAGGTGAAATTCTATCAAAAACTTGCCGGGAAGTATGGATTTGATTTATTCATGGGGCGACCTGTTGAACTCGTAATGGACGACCAACCCCTTGTAATTGATTATTTCACCCCGATTACAGATGTGAGTACGTTAGCTGTAGAGCGGGAACAAGACAATATGTATGACTATGTGATTATTGAGAAAGACAGTCATTTCTATGGGATTGTCAGTATAAAGGATCTGCTTCAAACGTTCGCCGAAATTCAAACGTATATGGCCCGCTACTCCAACCCCCTAACCGGATTGCCTGGGAATACGCTTATTGAAGAGCAACTTACGAACATCCTCCAACGAGCACAGTATAGTGTTCTCTACTTTGACTTGAATCACTTCAAGACATACAACGACACATATGGATTCAAACAAGGCGATTGCCTGCTTCGGGAAACAGCGAGTTTACTACAGAAGCGGGTTGGAAATGAAAACGGTTCCTTTCTTGGGCACATTGGTGGTGATGATTTCATCGGTATTCTTCCTCATCACAATTTCAAACACTATTGCGAATGCATCATCCATGATTTCTCTAAACTTGTTCATACGTTTTACCGGAAAGATGATTTAAAACGTGGGTACTTATTTGCCAAGAATCGCAACAACGAATTTGTCAGAACACCGCTCGTCTCGATTGCCATCGCCGTGATTACAAACCGAAGATCAACGTATGAGACGAGCGATGAATTAAGTGAGCTCGCGTCTTCTATTAAAGCGCTATGTAAGCAATATCCACATAGTTACTATATCGCAGACGCACCTAAGACACTTACATACATGTAAGCAAATCAATTCACGCTCCTGATTCAGTATGATATAACGTACATGTAACCCATTCATATGAATGAGTACTTGCGGTCATACTAGACTGAATTTGATTCCAATTAGGAGGATGAATGATGAGTACAAAACGCGTTCTTATGGTCGTAACTAACCACACAGAAATTACAGCTGACCACAAAACAGGACTTTGGCTTGAGGAGTTTGCAGTACCTTACAACTTACTTAAGGCTGAAGGATACGACGTGAAAGTCACAAGTATTCAAGGCGGTAAGGTAGCGCTTGACCCAAATAGCATTCCTGAAGAACAGAATGAAGAATGGGCAGAAGCAGAAAAAGAACTAGAAAATACAGCACAACTATCGAAAGAAGATGCACAAGGATTCGAGGGTATTTTCCTTCCAGGTGGACATGGTACAATGTTCGACTTCCCTGAGAGCGAAACCTTGCAATATGTACTTCAACACTTTGCCGAAGACCAAAAAGCAATCGGCTCTGTCTGCCACGGTCCATCTGGTCTTGTAAACGCAACGTACAAAGACGGCACTCCGATCGTTAAAGGCAAGAAAGTGAGCGGATTTACAGATTCTGAAGAACAAGACATGGGACTTGTTGAGAATATGCCGTTCCTTCTAGAGACGAAACTACGTGAGAAAGGCGCACTCTTCCAAGCAGGAGACAACTGGGCCGTTCATGCTGTACGCGATGGTAAGCTAGCTACAGGTCAAAACCCTCAATCTAGTGAAGCAACAGCTAAACACTTTATCGATGCTTTAAACGAATAACACAATAAATAGAGCGCAGTCGTACGTTATTCCGTACGACTGCGCTCTTCTTTAACGATTGGGAAAGAAAGCTGAAATACAGCCCCCTCTTTATTATTAAAGGCTTCAATACGCCCTTGGCTTCGTTCAACAATCGCTCTTGAAATAGCAAGCCCAAGACCTGTTTCTCCATCTTTCCCTTTCATAAATCGATGGAACAATTGATGCATGACGTCTTCTGATATTCCATCTCCGTCATCTTGAATTTGAAATACAATCCATTCCTTTCTACGAAACGTCGATAGCTCAACGTACGTCGTAGCATGGCGAATGCCGTTCGTCACAACATTCATTAAAGCTTGTAGAAGTTTCTCCTCATCTACAGAAAGCGAAAGTTCCTCATCCACACGAAGAAGAAGAGAAATGCCCTTTTCATTTGCAACTGGTACGACACGCTCCTCTGTTCGTTGAAGCAGTTCTACGTTCGTCATAATGGTCGGGTGATACAAATCTTCCTCACTGTCGAGTTTCGCGAGGAGAATAATTTCATTAACAATCTTCTTCAGCCGCTCACTTTCGTTTACGATAACCGTTAGCCCGCGGTCTGCGCTGTCTTCTGTAAATATTCCATCCCGAATCCCTTCCGCATACCCTTGAATGGACATTAAAGGGGTCTTCAGTTCGTGGGAAGCGTTTTGGAAGAATTGCTTTTGAGTTCGAATATAGCGTTCCAATTCTTGTGCCATATCCATGACTGTCTGCTCTACTTCTCCGATTTCCCCACTTGCTCCAATCTTCTCCACAGCCGTGAATTGACGCTTTTCAATTTTCTTCAACTCTTTCTTCAACTTCGTTAGCGGGGTGACAAAGCGTTTCGTCAGTAGATAACTAAAGGCAATTGCCACTGCTATCCCGATAAGAAAGACAAATGCCATCCTTCCAGCAAAGAGAGCCTGAAGAGAACGAAGCTGTTCAATTGGCGTAGCGAGAACCATCACATACTTTTGACTCCTCGTCTGGTATGTCAATGGAGATATGACGAAGTCACCTTCCTCACTCTCATACAACCCTCCTAATCCTACATTCGATTGTATATCTCCTGCAATTTGTTGAGCGACATCACGCTCAAGCGTTGTGGGTTGCACAATTTGTTCATTCTGGATGTCATAGAACATCAGCTGAAATTCGTTGTCCTGTATAAGTCGGGCAAACTGTTCATTACGAGCGAAATAGTTCTCTTCATTAATGATGTTCACAAGTAGTTGCCCTTTTAAGTTTAATTCCTTACGCTCTTCTTCGACTAAGATATCAAAGAGAAGCGTGTAGACAAAGAAGGCCGTTGCCGACATGATAATGACTAATAAGGCGGTAAAAGCCGCATTCAACTGGTAGAGTAATTTCATCGTTCTCCGCCTTGCTCTCTTAATCGGTACCCATAACCCCAAACCGTTTCAATAGGGATATCCGGCATCTTCTTGCGTATTCGCTTTACAAGGTCATCTACAGCACGATCGCTTCCGAAGTAGTCTTCCCCCCAGACACGGTCCAACAACTCCTCACGCGAGTATGCACGATTCAACTGTTCAATAAGAATGGAAAGCAGCTCAAATTCTTTCGATGTCACTTCAACCTCTTCCTCTTGCCAAAATACCCGACGCTCATTTGGGTCCAATCGGAGTAAGCCGTTGCCATACACACCTTGTCCCTCCGAAGATTGCTTTGTTTTCTCGTAGGCCTGCCATCGCTTCACATGTCGATTGACACGAGCGACAAGTTCCCGAGGACTGAATGGCTTTGTAATGTAGTCATCTCCTCCGAGTTCAAGTCCAAGCACACGGTCTACCTCTTCATCTCGCGCTGAAATGATAATGATAGGAACTTCAGATTCCTCTCGTATTCTCTTACAGAGCTCGTATCCACTCATTCCAGGAAGCATAATATCCAAGATCCATAAATCTGGCGGATGAGACTCCCACAATGACCACCCTTCCTCTGCAGTTTCCATTAACGTAACTTCATAGCCTTCTTTCTCTAAGTAGGCGTTCACAATATCTCGTATGTGTTGGTCATCTTCCACTACCGCTATTCGTTGCATCTTCAATCATCATCCTTCACTGTCGTTTCTTCTTCTATTGTGCCATAGACTGAACAACACTTCTAAATGACGTCCATCGTATTCCACACTTTTTACACATTTATGCCAAACGTATGCCGCACCTTCTCCCTACAATAAAAATTACACAACGAACACAACAAAAGGGAGGATTGACACATGAGCTTCCATCGTAAAGATGGCCATCAAGAGCACGAACGGGAAGAATCGCTTACCCATCACGATTCAACTAGCAGTCATGAATCACACACATACAACCACCAACAAAAAAATCGTGAGCAAAAAAGTTATTTTCAATGGCTTATCCGCTTTACAACAAGCGCACTCATTGTGACCGTATTGCTACTTGGCGCAACACTCGCACTCTTTAAATTCGATCTATTATCAAGTCCAAACAGCAACGCTACTTCACAATCAAGCAATTCGTCGAACCAAGTTGGCAATGTGGTGCAAACATCTGTGAAGTCAGATATTAGCTCCGCAGTAGAAGGGGTTCAAGATGCTGTTGTCGGCGTTGTTAACATTCAGCAGCAACAGCAAGGTCTCTTTAACTCTGATAGCAGTCAGCAAAATGCAGGCACCGGTTCAGGAGTCATCTACAAGAAAGAAGACGGCCACGCCTATATCGTGACCAATCATCACGTCGTAGAAGATGCCGCTTCGGTTGAGATTGTTCTGAGCGATGACACAAGAGTCGAGGCCGAGCTGCTTGGCAGCGATGTATTAACAGACTTAGCTGTTCTTAAGATTGACGGTAGCAACGTAGATACAGTAGCCTCCTTTGCTTCTTCAGACAACGTACAAGTCGGAGAACCAGCTATCGCCATCGGCAATCCCCTTGGCCTTGAATTCTCTGGCTCTGTCACACAAGGAATCATCAGTGGATTGGAACGTACCGTGCCTGTTGACCTCAATCAAGACGGCGCAAAAGACTGGCAATCAGAAGTCATTCAGACGGATGCCGCTATTAACCCAGGGAACAGCGGAGGGGCTCTTATTAATATCAACGGAGAAGTCATTGGCATTAATTCAATGAAGATCTCTTCTTCACAAGTAGAAGGAATTGGATTCGCCATTCCTAGTGCAGCTGCCCTTCCAATTATCGAAGACCTCGAAACAGAAGGGAAAGTGGTACGCCCACACATCGGGATTGGTACTGTAAATGTATCTGAAGTCCCAGCGAACCAACTAAAGCAGGAGATTAACTTACCACAAGACATATCAGCCGGAGTCCTAATCGCAGAGGTACAACCAAATTCACCCGCCAATCAAGCAGGGTTACAAAAGTACGACACCATTGTCGCCATTGACAACGAAGAGGTCACTTCTTTAATTGACTTAAGAAAATACGTCTATGAAGAAAAGAATATCGGAGACTCTGTAAATCTAACGTTCTACCGAGATGGCGAAAAACAAACAACTACATTAGAACTGGCAGAAGAGCAATCTACAAAGTCCCAAGCTGTTCCACAATAATAGAATGATAGGATGAAGATGATGAAGCGAACATTGATAGGATTTAGCCTTGGTTTGAGCATTCTCGCCTTATCCGCCTGCACAACAAGTGCAAGCGGAGAGGTAGTTGCAGAGACAAAGAATGGAACAGTTACTGAAGAAGAATTCTACGAAGAACTAAAGAACACATATGGCGCTGAAGTGTTGAAGGAGATGCTCTATGAGAAAGTGCTCAAAAGCCAGTACGAAGTAACGGATGAAGAAGTAACGGCTGAGGTCGACCAGCTTAAAGAAAGTTACGGAGACCAATGGGAATCCGTCCTCGCTCAGAACGGCTATAAAGACGAAGAAGCGTTGAAGGAAGACATAAAGGCTTCTCTGTTGAAAGAAAAAGCAGCCACAGAAGGCATTGAAATTACTGATGAAGAGCTTAAGCAATATTACGAGAACAAGAAGACCGAGCTAGAAGCGAGCCATATTCTAGTAGAAGATGAGGAGACAGCAAAGAAGGTGAAAGAAGAGTTATCAAACGGGGCTGACTTCACTGAACTTGCCTCTGAATACTCTATCGACACCTCCACATCAGAAGCAGGTGGTGAGCTTGGATTCTTCGGAACTGGGGAGATGACCTATGCTTTCGAACAAGCAGCCTACAACCTTGAAACTGACGAGATAAGTGACCCAGTCGAATCTACCTATGGGTATCACATCATTAAAGTCACAGACAAACGTGATCAAGAAGAAGTTGAAATAGGTTCTTATGAAGAAGAGAAAGATGCACTAAAAGACGAACTCATTCAACGCCAAGCGGACACAAACAAGCTTTCTGAAATGATGAATGAAGCAGACATCTCCATTAAATTAAAGGATTTAAAAGAAAAGATTCAATTCTAAGAACACCCTTTCCGATTAAATCAACGTGCATAAAGCAGCATTCCAATTAAGAGGGACCACACCCCCTCTTTTATATAAACATTCCCCCGTTAAGGAGGTGATGCGAACGAAAGGAAGAAGCACCCCCAACAAACAACAAATAGTTAAATAGACGAAACTGGTTAACATATGGGCTGAACATGTTTTCTTTACAGAACTTTGTACATCTGTAAATTCTATAACCTCCTCTTTTTTCGAATACAAAGAAAGCTCGCTCTATTGATAGAGCGAGCTTTCTTCTTATACATTTTGGCTTTGTTGATTAGAATCCCAGTATTCAAGATCATGATTGGTTTCAATGTTATCTTTATGGAAGACAGGGTTTTTACCCGCTTTACGTTGCTTGCGATAATCATTCAATGCCGCTACTGCTACTGGATAAAGTCTAGCAATTGCATACAAGTTGATCAGTGCCATAACGCCCATTGCTAGGTCAGCCATCGTCCATACAACGCTTACCTTCACCATAGCACCGAAGACCACCATCGCTACAACTGCCAGACGATAGAACGTTAATCCAAGCTTCGTATCTTTAATAAACTGAATGTTCGTTTCGCCATAGTAGTAGTTACCCACTACTGAGCTAAATGCGAATAAGAAAATGGCAACTGCAATAAACATGTTCGCCCATTCTCCGACGACAGTACCGAATGCAGCCTGTGTAATTTGAATCCCATCTAAATCTGTATTCATATAAGAAGCAGGTTCACCAGAAGTTAAGATAATGAATGCTGTTGCTGTACAAATTAGAATCGTATCCGTAAATACAGCAAAGGATTGAATTAATCCTTGCTTTACAGGGTGCGTGACTTCAGCAGTCGCAGCCGCGTTTGGCGCACTACCCATACCAGCTTCGTTAGAGAATAGACCACGTTTCACACCCATTAGAATGGCTGCACCAAATCCACCGCCAAGCACTTCTTGAATACCAAATGCGTTCGTTACAATTAGAGCTAGGATGCTTGGAAGTTCTGTGATGTTTAATGCTAAAGCGAAAAATGCCATCACAAGATAAAGAATCGCCATAACCGGGATCAAAATGCCCGTTACACTAGCGACGCGTCGAACTCCACCAAAGATGACGATGGCTGTTAGAACCGCTAGGATGATCGCCATCACAAATTTGTCTGTACCAAACGACTCTCCAAATGCCGCGCGAATCGTATTGGACTGTACCGCATTAAAGACAAGCCCGTACGTAAACGTAATAATAATTGCGAATGTAACACCGAGCTTTCGACTTTTCAGCCCTTTTTCCATGTAATAGGCAGGACCACCACGATAGCTGTCCTTACCAGGCTCTTTGTACACCTGTGCCAATGTACTTTCAATGAAACCAGACGCAGCACCAACCAGTGCGATGATCCACATCCAGAATACAGCTCCAGGTCCACCTAACGCTACAGCTGACGCTACACCAGCCAGGTTCCCTGTACCAACACGCGACGCTACACTCATCGTGAATGCTTGGAACGGAGCCGTTCCTTTCTTACTTGCTTTCATGGAGTCTTTCTCAAATAAGACTCGAATCATTTCGCCAAAATAGGAAAATTGAACAAACTTCGTCTTAATGGTGAAGAAGAGTCCAATTCCAATTAGGACGGCAATCAGTACGTAAGACCAAATAATATTACTGACCGCACCAATCATTTCTTCAAATCCAGCCACGATTGGCCACCTCCTTGTTTTCTACCCAATACCCATATATTGTCATTCTCAACCTATGCAATTTCATGTAAGGAATAATGACATTCCATGTCGAATTATCTTCATTGGCATTATACACGAAAAACCATGTTGTAGGAATGACCAAGATGTATATTTCTTAAATTACCTTAAACTGGATTGAACCAAATAGAAAAAGCCGACACCCTCTTTAGGATATCGACCTTATGTCAGCTCTTTGTACATCAAGTATATAGGCATTACCCTACAAAGTTCGCAGTCGCCTCCCCAGCTGCTACTCCGGAAAGATACGCACTTTCAACACGAGTACGCAACGTATCGTCATCTTCATGTAAGAAAGAGTCTCCCGCGACATAGAGCGGAAGCGCCTCGTGCACGTTCACACATGGGCGACGTACAACATTGTGTGACTGCGCATACTTCCACCGCTTCAATTGTTCACTAACAATTGTGGCACTCGGAACATACTCTTCTATCTTATACTTTATATAGGTAAGCAGCTCCTCATCCTTCTCTTCAAAGTGATGGTTGGACCATTCCATCTTCATATAAACGCTCACAATCGGTTTCTCAGAGACCCCCTTTAAAGAATGGTCAACAATACGTTCCACACCGTCCGGAAGATTGGTATCTATGTGCCCATCCTCTGAAAACGTAGTTTCGCGATTCAGTTCAAACAGTCCTACAAAGGCAGGTCCTACGTCAATTTGGGATAGTTGACGAAATGTATGACGGTCGTAGGTAATGGAACTAGAGCGAAGAAGCTCGGATGCTTGAGGTGCAGGAGCCGTCAGAATGATTCCGCCTGCCTTTAGCCGCCTCCCATCCTCAAGTTCAACATCAAATCCTCCCGCCCCTTCAATCAACCTTGTCACTTTCGCATTCGGCAATACATTCAATCCTTCAGCGAGTCGCTTCACCAACTGATTCATACCATCAACACTCGTATAACGCCAGTGTGAATCACCGAACCACGGCTTCACCCACCCCTTATCAAGCCACTGTGTGACGTCTTCTTGAAACGATTGCGTTCGAACTGTAAAGAATTGCGCACCATGATCGGCTTTGCCACCGTTGATTCGTCTCGTTGCCAAACGGCCCCCAACCCCTTTACTCTTCTCCACAATACATACATCTTCGACCCCTTTGTCTAGAAGCGTTCTTGCTGCCATTACGCCAGATAAACCACCACCAATGATGATTACCTCATAGGTCTTCACACCAAATTCCTCCTCTTCTACCTTTATTCTATACCCGATTTGTATGAACTTGTCTCGAGGTTTGGAACATTTTCACGTATAACGCTCTACTTGAGACCCAACCTAAGTCGAGGAGGTGAACAGGATGAGGAATGAAGCCAAACCACCAAAGTCACTGTCTTACAACGAAGTAAAGAAGCGATTGGCCGAGAGAGGCGGGAAAGGGACTAAGAAATACAGTCAGACAGATGTAGAGCAAGTAAAACGGGACATCCGTCCATAAAAAAAACCACAGGAGAGCAAGTGCTCTTCTGTGGTTAAGATTGAGGTACCTCCTGATAAACGCCGTCATCTTCCCCCTTCTTAAAGAACAAGTGACGGTCACGGTAAAGAAGTACAACGGTTAAAATAAAGGCTAAACCGTCTGCAATTGGGAAGGCAAGCCAGACTCCCGTGACTCCAAGTCCTCCGATATACGGAAGAATGAGGACAAGAGGGATAAGGAACATAACCTGTCTTGAAATGGAAAGAATTAGAGCGGGCTTAGCTAAACCGAGCGACTGATAAAGCCCTCCACTAATAATTTGCGCTCCAATCACAATAAACGCCATATACATAATCCGAAGGGCGTTTGCTCCTGTTTCAATTGTTGCTTCATCCCCAGTGAAGATCATCATGAAATAGTGAGGGATTACCATCATAACAATAAAGACAATGGTAGACATAACCGTCGCCACCCTCAAACCTAGCCAAATAATCTCTCTAAGCCGAGCGTATTGCTGAGCTCCATAATTGTAGCCAACAATGGGCTGCATCCCCTGAAGCACTCCGAGCATTGGCATAATGGTGAACATTGTCACTTTCTGAACAATCCCGAACACACCAACCTCAAACTGTCCCCCGAAGCGAATGAGCATAGCATTAATGGCAATCATCATGGCACTTCCCCCAACTTGTCGAACGAAGGCAGGCAAGCCAATTCCAATAACCTCCCTCATTAAACGGAAATTTGGGCGAAGGTATTGAAGTCCTACTTGCAACGTGCTCTTTCCAGAAGTAAAGTAGCGTATCACAAGAATGGTTACGGACGCTTGAGAGATCACAGTAGCCAATGAAGCCCCTCTCACACCCATATCAAGACCAAATATAAAAATAGGGTCTAGGATAATGTTTAATATGGCTGGCACAATCATCGTAATCATAGCAAACCGCGCATTTCCCTCTGAACGGATGATATTATTGGATGTAAAGGCGAACGTAAAGAAGATTGAACCGACCATAATCGGGAAAATGTAATCCGTTGCATAGGGCAGCATTTCATCTGTGGCACCGAACAATCGGATGAGTGGTTCCACGAAAGTGAACGCCCCTATAAAGGAAATGACAGATACAGCTATAACCATAATCAGAATGTTTCCAAGAACTTCATTTGCGTCTTCAGCACGATTCGAGCCGAGCCTCCTTGAAATAACAGAAGCTCCCCCAATCCCAACCGCTCCAGATATCGCCATCATGATCATCATGACAGGAAAGCTAATGCTAACACCAGCAACCCCTATAATCCCTACACCTCGTGCAATAAAGATTGTATCTACAACATTGTAGAGCGCCATTACAATCATGCCTATCATAGCAGGCACAGATAACCTCCATAACAACTTAGGAATGGGTTCTGAACCCAAGCGTTCACTTTGCGTTTTCATGTTGCCACCTACTTCCTAGCTTAATTTTTCACGTAAATATTCCCTTGCATCCTCTTCAACCAAGATATCATTACCTTAAGTTCTTCTTCTGAGAAACCCTCTCCAAGTTCCGTCTCCAAGTCGTAAATGACGTGTCGAAGTTTCGTTTCGAGTTGAGTCCCTTTTTGGGAGAGTGTGATAATTTTCGTTCGACGGTCTATATCGCTCGTTCGCTTCTCGATAAGTCCTTTCTTGAGCATTGTTTCAACAATTCCATTTACAGAAGACGCTTTGACGTAAAGCTTTTCCTGCAATTCATTTTGCGTTTGTTCCCCGTTGCTTCTCAGCACATACAGAACTTTCGCTTGGGCCATCGTTACGTCGTATTTTGCCAACTCTTCGTTATATTTATTTCTCAACATGTGGGACACCACATTGATGTGATAACCGACTCGATTCTCTAAATCTTCTATGAAAGACATTTATTTAGCCTCCTAAGTAAATTTCATTATAATTCGTCCTGTAATGTAAGTAAATCTTTTTGCACATCGATTTAATCCAGGATTATACCGGTATAATTTATTTAGGCATCTAAATACAAAAGGAGTAGCCATGAATATGACTACTCCTCCATTTATTGTACGAGAAACCCCGCTTCATCCAACGCACGAATAGCACGGTCAAGATCTTCTTCTGTCCGAGCAGCGATGGTATGCAAGTGAATACCTTCTGTAAGTTCCAATAGATAAGTCGCTCCAGATGCGGCCGCTTTCTCAACGAACGCAGCTACTTCCTTACGGTTATGTAAATGAAGCGATGCTGTTAAATCTCCGTATAAAGGATGTTCAATCGACACATCTTTAACAAGGACACCGTGGTCGACCAGCAGCGTCAATTCTTCAGCTGTCTGCTCTGAAGTGTGGGAACAGACAACACTCCGTTCAAACATAACTGGATCTATTTCATTGCGTATATATAAGTAACCTTGCGAAGTCGCTACGATAGGTTCGTTCTTCGCCTTAAGCAACGACACGTCTCCTACAATTACTTGACGACTCACATTGAATTGCTTGGCAAACTCACTTCCCTTGATTGGTGCTTGAGCTTGCTTGAGCTTGCTCAACAGCCGAGAGCGCCGCTCTTCTCCTAACACTTTTGATTGGCTCATTTCTTGTCGCTCCCTATCTTCATCTTTCAATTAGTTTATCACAGGAAAGCCCGTTCTGCCTGAAGCTTTTCAACCACATTCATAAATGACCGCACGTCTTCAAGCTGTGTTTCTTGGCCAAATGATACACGGATAAACGTTCTAGCTACATGGTCTTCCACTCCCATAGCTTGCATGATACGAGCATTTCCTTCTTTCCCAATGGAACAAGCACTTCCTGTTGAGATTGCAATCCCATGCCGGTTGCATTCCAACATGGCGTATTGACCTTCGATTCCCGGAATGGATAGCCCAATAATTGCATGCTGCTGATGACGAACATGACAAGACCCATATACTACAACTTGATCGCTTAACTCTGAAAGTAGTGCTTCACGAAGCTTCCAATCCTTTTCACCATTTTGTCCGATTCGATCATTCAACCGCTCTGCTGCCGTGATGAACGCCGCAATACCTGGGAGGTCTACTGTACCGGCACGAACGCCAGATTCGTGCCCACTCCCCCTTTTCTCATAGGCTACATTTGAACGCAACAGGAGTGCACCGACCCCCTTAGGCCCATACACTTTATGAGCGGAAAAAGCGGCAGAATGAACACCCTCTAAGATAGGACCAAGTGCTTGCTTCCCAAGCGATTGAACGCAGTCGACATGTAGAAACACTCCATACTCATCACACATGCGGCGGACCTCCTGAATGGGTTGAATAGAACCAATCTCCCCATTCACGTGTTGAAGGATCACCATGGCGACATCGAAATCAAGATATTCATAGAGCTGATTCACATTGATGCGTCCGTCCAAATCCATTGGAACGTAAACTACTTCCATCCCTTCTCTTTGAAGGCGTCCTACTACACAATGAACGGATTCATGCTCTGCCATGGTCGTAATAATCTTCTTTCGATTTGTTGCAGAGGCGAGCGCCCGAATGCCAAGAGCATTACTCTCTGTTCCTCCACTTGTAAAGAAGAGGTCAGAAGAGGGAACAGACAACTGCCTGGCAAGGGTAGCTCGACAAACTTCTAATAATTGAGCACTTTCTGTTCCTCGGTCATGCAAACTTTCCGTATTACCGAAATACTGCCTACTTACTTCGCCATAGACCTGAAGCGCCTCTTCATCTAACGGGCATGTTGAAGCATAATCCAAATAAATCATCTCGTTCCCCCTCATTAATAGAAAACCGATAAAACTCTTGTCATTAGTTTAATAATGTGTAAACATAAGTGTCAAGACACATGTTAACTTAGGAGTTGTCATGTAAATGAAACTTGTAGACGTCATAATTGTTGGAAGCGGCCTAGCTGCCTTACAACTTGCGAAGCATTTGGATTCACGCTTAAGCATCTTAGTGGTAACGAAACAGAAAACAGCAGAAGGCAACTCCATTTATGCCCAAGGTGGAATTGCCGCCGCGATTGGTGAATGTGATTCACCGCGTTCTCACGCGAACGATACGCTAGAAGCAGGGCGCCATATCAATAACCCTAAAGCTGTACAACAACTTACCGAACAAGCACCTCACCTTATTCAAGAGCTGATTGAGGAAGGATGCTACTTCGACCGAGATGACCATGGTCAACTTTCCCTAGGCAACGAAGGCGCGCATTCCTATCACCGAATTGTTCACGCTGGTGGAGATGCTACTGGGCAACAACTTGTCCGCCATCTTATTCAACAACTCCCCCCACATATTGAATTCATGGAGAATGTTTTTGTCTATGACTTGCTCATTAATGAGCAAACTAACGAGTGCTATGGCGTGAAAGCCAAACGTAATGACGGGCTCAACTTGACCCTATATGCCAGCCATGTTGTCCTCGCATCTGGTGGGTTCGGACGTGTTTATGGAACAACATCAAATTCAGAGGGTGCCACAGGCGATGGTGTGGTCCTTGCCTATCGCGCAGGCGCCACGATTAAAGACTTAGAGTTTATTCAATTCCACCCTACACTCCTCACGATTGGTGGAAAGAGTGTGGGGCTCGTCTCTGAGGCAGTAAGAGGAGCAGGAGGTGTACTTGTTCTGGAAGACGGTACAGCCGTCATGCATCATGTACATCCATTAGGCGACCTTGCGCCGCGTCACGTCGTATCTCAAACTCTTCATAAAGAGCAGCGTAACGGACGAAACGTTTATCTAGATGTACGAGGAATCGTTGATTTCGAATTCAAATTCCCGACCATTTCATCCCTCTGTCGGAAATATGGAGTGGACGTTCAGGCTGGGTATCTTCCTGTAGCACCAGGTTGCCACTTCACTATGGGGGGTGTCCGAACAGACACAACTGGAAGAACTGATGTTGGTCGACTTTATGCCATTGGGGAGGTGGCTTGTACGGGAGTGCATGGTGCCAACCGATTAGCAAGCAACTCTCTTCTCGAGGCACTCGTCTATGGGAAAAGGCTAGCAGAATGGATCAACGGGCAACCTTCAGTAAGCCCATTCCATTTGTTCAGCAATAAGACGATTCCGGAGCAGCTCCCTCCTATCCCCTTACCTTCACTAGATGAGATGCGCAATCAGATGAGTGAAAAGGTAGGAATTATAAGAGATAAAATGACCCTGATTGAACAGCTTAATACGCTGAAAGAACATTCACCAGAAAGACTACTAACAGCAACCTACGATTCTTACAGTATTCAAGAAACTGCTAAGAGTTTTGAAGTCATTATGGATTGGCTTATCACTTTAGCAGCTCTCACCCGAACAGAATCGAGAGGGGGACACTTTCGAAAGGACTTTCCTCTAGAAATCCAAAGATGGAAGCAGTTAGAGGTGACATTTAATTCTAAGCGGGAGGACCTACAACGTTATGAACCCAATACAGTTGCGTCAACAGCTACAATCCTTTTTTCTTGAAGACTTAGGAGATGGAGATCGAACAAGTGAAGCGATGTTTCATAGAGGCGATAAAGGAACCGTCCACTTTATCGTCAAAGACAGCGGTATTTTCTTTGGTGCAGACGTATTGCGTATCGGGTATGAGACGCTTGATCCAAGTATCGAGGTTGAGCTTATGCTTCAAGATGGTGACAGAGTAAGACCAGGTGACACAATTGCCATCGCACGCGGCTCTCTCCACTCGTTGTTAGCAGGTGAGCGCGTCATCTTAAACCTTCTTCAACACGCTAGCGGCATTGCAACGAAAACGAATCAAGCAGTTCAGCTACTAAATAATGACCACACACGTATTTGTGATACCAGAAAAACAACACCAGGGCTTCGTATGATTGAAAGAGCCGCCGTACGTGCTGGAGGAGGGTACAACCATCGAAACGGATTGTATGACGGTGTCATGATAAAGGATAATCACATCGCACTTGCTGGTTCGATCCGAAACGCGGTGGTAAGGGTACGAGAACACATCGGGCACATGATTAAGATTGAAGTTGAAACTGAATCGATGGAGCAAGTTCAAGAAGCTGTTCAGGCCGAGGTTGACGTCATTATGTTTGATAACCAAACACCAGACATGATTATAGAAGGACTGAAGCATATCCCTTCCCATATCATTACAGAAGCTTCTGGTGGCATACAATTAGTTGATTTAGCTGCCTATTCAGCTACAGGCGTTGATTACATCTCGATTGGAGCACTGACCCATTCCGTTAACGCGCTCGACATGAGCGTTGACGTGTTGGATTAAGACTGGAGGAAGAAACTATGAATCTATTGCAAGCGTTTGAAGAAACACAGGTACGGTTGCCAGACCTTTATCGTAACGAGACACCAGAACAACTTCAACATCGTGTAAGAGCTGCGAAGGAACAGCTAGGAAAGAAGCTATACATCCCAGGACATCACTACCAGAAAGATGAAGTAATTGCATTCGCGGATTCAAGAGGAGATTCACTTAAACTCGCCCAATTGTCAGCAGCGAACGAGGAAGCTGAGCATATCGTCTTTTGCGGGGTTCATTTCATGGCTGAGACAGCTGATATTCTGACAAAGGGTCACCAACATGTCTATCTACCTGATTTGAGGGCAGGATGTTCAATGGCAGATATGGCGAATGAAACGCAAATAAAAGAAGCATGGGGAGCTTTAACAAAGCAATTTGGAGATACTATTCTTCCCCTCACCTACGTAAATTCAACAGCAAGCATTAAATCCTTCGTTGGAAAACATGGTGGAGCAACGGTTACCTCGTCAAATGCACACAAGATGGTTCAATGGGCTTTCACTCAAAAAGAGAGAATCTTATTCTTGCCGGACCAGCACTTAGGTCGAAACACTGCTTACGATTTAGGGATTCCACTTGAGAAGATGGCGGTCTATGACCCGGTTCAGCGTAGGTTAACATCCGAAGGGGATATAGAGGATGTTAACGTCATCCTCTGGAAAGGACATTGTTCTGTACACGAGAATTTCACAGTACGTAATGTTGAACATGTACGTGAATCCTACCCAGATATGAAGATTATCGTACACCCAGAATGTACCCACGAAGTGGTTCAATTGGCCGATCAATCAGGTTCAACGAATGCAATCATCCAAGCAATCGAGCAAGCTCCGAGTGGAAGTCAGTGGGCAATTGGGACCGAGATGAATCTAGTAAATCGCTTGATTCAGGAACACAGAGACAAGCACATCATTTCTCTAAATCCAACTATGTGCCCATGCCTTACAATGAATCGCATCGACCTCCCCCATCTTGCTTGGTGTCTAGATTCTATAATTGATGGAAAGCCACACAACCAAATTGTCGTAGACGAACATACCTCACTCTATGCAAAGGAAGCCCTCCAACGAATGTTGATTCAGTCATAGAAGACAGTGACTTCCAGGTACAAGGGGAATTCATAACAAACATAAATAAGGCTGTCGAGATTCTCGACAGCCTTAGAGTGTAGCGATTCTATGATACTTCTTTTGTGCGTTTCTTTCTGAATTTGCTTAATGCTTCATAGATTACAGGCACAATGATGAGTGTAAGGAGCGTTGAGCTCGTCAATCCTCCAATTACCGTTACACCAAGGCCTTTAGAGATAAATCCGCTACCACCGATACCAAATGCAAGTGGTAATAGCGCTCCAATTGTTGCGAGTGCGGTCATAAGAATTGGACGTAGACGCGTCGCACCTGCTTCGAGTAGAGACTCACGCACACTATATCCTTCTTCTTCTCGATGAATCACTCGGTCAATAAGCACGATTGCGTTGGTTACTACAATACCAATCAGCATAAGTGCCCCAATCATAGCAGATACACTTAAGGTTTCACCTGTTACCAACAAGCCAAGAATTGCTCCAATGACTGTGAACGGCAAGGAGAATAGAATGGCGAATGGAGCCAGAGCCCCACCAAATGTAATGACAAGAATCAGGTACACAATCGCAATAGCCGCAAGCATGGCTAGGCCTAGTTGTGTAAAGGATTCATTAATATCCTCAGACACGCCGCCTGTATCCAGGCTTACTCCCTCAGGTAGTTCAAGGTCTTGAACTTCACTTTCCACTTCTTGTGTAACCGCCCCAATGTCTTCAGATGTAATCTCAGCGCTTACGGAAGCGTATCGCTGACCATCACGACGAGTCACTGTGTCAGCAGTCTCTCCCTCTTGAACTTCAACTACGTCGCTAATTGGGATTTCCGTGCCTAACTGAGTTTGAATCGTCTTGTCGGTTAAGTCGCTAACACTTTCAAATTCTTCTTTCTCCGTCGCGACATAAACATTCACTTCTTCTCCATCACTTTCGATGGTTGTTACAGCATTTTGCTGCGCTCCACCTGAACGTAACTCCATTCCAACTTGAGCAGCTGTCAGTCCAAGTTTACTCAACTCTTCCTGATCCGCCTTTAGTGTGTATTCTGTATAGGCTTCAGAAATACTTGTTTCTACGTTATTTAGGTTTTCTTTATCTTCCATGATTTCCTTGATGTCATTGATGACAGGTTCAATGTCTTCCATGGAATCTCCGTACACATACTTTTGAAGAGTGTTGCTACCTGTGCTGGCAAAGTCTTGACTTGCCCATTCTCCTTTGTCAGCCTGCTTCTGTAATTCTTCAATCACTTTTTCTTTCTCTTCACTAAAGTTCTCCGTGTCTTCCGCATATTCTACGAAGAACATCGTACCATTACTTTGACCTGGGTTCATCGGGTTTTCTGAGCCTACTGAGAATTGAACCGTTTCAACGTCAGCACGCTCAGTGAAGAACTCTTCTGCTGCTGTTGCTTCATCCAGCACTTCGTCTTCTGTTTGCCCAGGTTCAGGCGTATACGTTGCAATGACCATCTTGTCTTCTTGAGGTGGTAAGAAGCTTACACCGACTACAGGAACAAGAGCAACGCTTCCTACAAGAATGGCTAGTGCTACTAAAGACGTAATAATCTTATGGTTTAAGGTCCAATTCAAGAAACGGCGATAACCTTGTGCGAGTTTCCCTGGCTGGTCTTCTTCATGTTTCTTGCTATCCTTAATTCCTTTCTTAAAGAAGGAATGCGCCATCACCGGCACAATCGTTACCGCGACAAGCAAGGATGCAAGCAAGGCAAAGACAACGGTTAGAGCGAACGGCAAGAATAATTCACCAATCGTACCCGAGACCAACCCTAATGGTAGGAAGACCGCAATTGTAACAATCGTTGAAGATAAGATTGGCACGAATACTTCCTTCGTCGCAGATCGAATTAATTCTTTGCCACGTAATTTCTCATCCGATAGAGACATACGTCGATATACGTTTTCAATAACTACAATGGAATCATCCACAACACGTCCGATGGCAACCGTCATCGCTCCAAGTGTCATGATATTCAGCGTAATATCCATCTGATTTAATACGAGAAGGGCAATTAATAACGACAGAGGGATTGATACAACGGAAATAACCGTTGATTTCACATCTCTAAGGAAGAGTAAGATGATGATAATGGCGAAGAGTGCGCCAAATAACGCCTTCTCAAACATCGTCATAACCGATTCTTCAATCGGCTCTCCTTGGTCGAAAGTAGAGATGACCGTAATCCCTTCATTCTCCTCTTCAAACTCCGTCATTGCTTCTTTCACTGCATTTACAACATCAACTGTGTTGGCTTCAGGTGCTTTAACAATTTGAAGCCCAATGCTTTCAGAGCCATTTGTCCGTGAGATCGATTCAGCTTCTTGGACAAGTTCAATGTCTGCAAGCTCATCCAACGCTACCGTTGGGATTTGTGGAGTTGTTGATTGTTGAGCTTGTTGAGCCTGAGCCCCTTGTTGACTTTGTGCCCCGGCTGCTTGTTGTTGTGCTGCCTGTTGTTGAGGTACAGCAGGGATTTGTAAATTCTTAAGTTCTTCAAGTGTTGATACATTGCCATCTACTACAACCGATTGTTCCTGATTATCGAATGTATAGAGACCTAGAGGATACGTAATGTCAGATCCTTGTATAAGCTGTTTAATCGTATCTTCTGTCAGTCCGTAGCTTGCTAGTTGGTCCTCATCAAAGTCCATATTGACTTGTTGGACTTGCTGACCAGACAGTTGAACTGAGGCAACTCCCTCAAGCCCTTCAATCTTCGGCAGAAATTCTTCTTCAACCTTCGTTGTTAGTTGGGCAAGCGATGAGTCCCCGTTCGTCACGCTGATTGCCATAATTGGAAATGCATCAATACTCAATCGTGATACATCTGGTTCTTGTACCCCATCTGGAAAAGCGACACTTGAGAGCGCTTCTTCTACTTGGTCTTCCGCTTCGTCCATATCTTTCTCAAAATTAAATTCGACTTGAACATTTGAAGCATTCTGGAAGGAAGAAGAACTAACAACATTCACCCCTCCAATGTTTTCAACCTGTTTTTCAATGGGTTCTGATACCTTGTCCGCTACCTCTTCAGGTGTAGCACCAGGGTATGTAGTCGTTACGGATACGACAGGTGTTGTGATACTTGGGATGGTTTCCATCTTCATTTGAGTCCCAGAGTATATCCCTGCTACTGTCACGATAATCGTTAACAGCCATACCGCAAACTTATTGTTTAACGTAAACTTAATGAGCTTATCCATGTAATTCGTTTCACCTCTCCTTTACTTGACTGACCATACAGTCATTCCACATTCTATAATATAATGAAAATCTGAAATACCGTCAACTAATTGAGGACAAAGGGCATTTAGCATCTATATAAATCCTATACACAAGTCTGCTCCGGTATTCCAACCACTGATACTATCGGTCACTACAATGAAAGGTTTACCCCGTATCGTCACTGACCAACAAGTCACCCCTTCTCTTATTGAGATAAAAAAAACGTTACGACTTCCTGTACGCGTACAGAGGTCGTAACGTTTCAATTCATTTACGAATCGGTTCACTTACTTTCTTAAGCGCCTGTTCTAAATCATCCCACACATCCTCCCAATGCTCTAACCCAATGGAAAGCCGAACGAGTTGATCGGTAATCCCCATTTTCTCTCGTTCCACTTTAGGGATAACGGCATGCGTCATGGTCGCAGGATGCTGAATAAGCGTTTCTGCATCACCTAAACTAACCGCAATCTTTATGAGCTTTAATTCGTTCATGAACGACTGCACTTCTTCTTTCGTGCGTGCTAATTGGAATGAAATTACGCCAGACGGACCGGTCATCTGGCGTTTATAGACCTCATAATCTTCACGAGTTGGGTCATCAGGGAAGAAGACACTGGTGACCTCCGAATGGTTACGTAGTTTGTTGAAAATGTGGCGCGCATTATCCGCGTGTCGTTCCATCCTGATTGGTAATGTCTTCAACCCTCTTAACAACAACGAAGCATCGTGTGGTGAGAGAATTCCCCCAAGGTCCTTGTGAGTGGAACGCCCGATTTCTCCCATCAACTCTCTGTCTCCTACAGCAATTCCCCCAATGACATCTCCATGGCCACTAATGTATTTGGTAGCAGAGTGAAGGACCACTGTCGCACCATGCTTCAGTGGCTGCTGAAAGTAAGGAGAAGAGAAGGTGTTGTCCACGATAAGTGGTAATCCATGCCTTTTCGCAACGTGTCCAACCATCTCTAAGTCGATGAGTTGCATGGTAGGATTAATCGGTGACTCAATATAAATACAGGACGTATTTGCTCGTATCGATGCTTCCAATGAACGTTCGTCTGTTAAATCAACAAATTCGGTAACAATGTTATATTTCTCTTTCATGAATTCCATTAATCCATACGTACACCCGTATACCCCTTTAGAACTCACAATGTGGTCATTCATCTTCGTCATATATAGCAATACTGCAGATACAGCCGCCATACCAGAACCAAATGCAAGTCCCGATTCTCCTTCTTCTAATTGCGCCATACGACTTTCGAGAGCCTGTACGGTTGGATTTCCTAACCTTGAATAGATAAATCCAGCTTCTTCGCCTTGAAAACGCGCCTCTCCTTGCTCCGCTGTTTCAAATGTGAACGTTGAAGTTTGATACACAGGTGTCGACAAACTGCCATGATGGTCCTTAGATGCGTAACCTCCATGTATAGAGGTGGTCGCAAACTCCTCCTTATTCTTCATAAGTCCCCTCCCTTTCTCTCTTCCATCATACGTGAAGACACCACAATGTGTAAGCGTTTTCTTTATGTTGAAATCGGAAACTTAATAGGGTTATAATACTAAATTTACAATTATCAAGTAACATAGTGAACAAATAACAGCAAACGTGTAACTATTGTGAAAATATTCTTTCATTTTGCGTAGTTTATGCTATCATTATAAGGAACATACATATTTTAGTGGGTGCATCGAAGCCAATCTACAGATGGGCGCTTATGATTGGTGGAGCAAGTAGCGCAACCGACCGCAATGGGGACAACGTCTTGTTGTTTCTATTTTGCGGTTTTTTTATTGCTGATGGGGATTTTCATTATAACTACACGGTGTGAGACTATGTTTAGGGGGCTGCTATGAACGTGTTTGACTTAATTCAGAAAGATCACCTATTTCATTATTATCAACCCCTTTATCATTTAAAGACAGAGGAAGTTTACGGATATGAAGCCTTGCTTCGTTCCTCTAATCAGAAGAATCCTGAGTTACTCTTTAGACATGCGATGAACGATAACTTGTTATACAAACTAGACACAACCTCAATTGAGAAGGCGCTTCACGCCTATAGTGCAGTGCCGCAACAGGCAACTATCTTCATCAACATTTTCCTATCTACTTTGTTGCATCCGAACTTTATACGCTTTATGGATTCTGTACGCTCTAAGATGGACACGAGTTTCGGTCCTCCTTCTATCGTCTTCGAATTGAATGAGGCGAAGGAGGAGGAAGAAATGTGGGATGTCCCTCATCTACAAGAAAGAATACAACAAGTAAGAGAAATGGGTATTCACTTTGCGATTGATGATTTCGGGCAAGGAGCTGCGTCTTTAAAGAAGGCTGTTGAATTAAATCCTGATTACTTAAAGCTAGACCGGTATTTCTCAACAAATCTTCATGTAAACAAACGAAAACAAAAACTGGTGCGACTATTTGTAGACTACTTTAAGTCTGATACCACTGTTGTACTTGAAGGCATTGAGACCGAACAAGAACTTAAAATTGCACAAGAGATTGGCGTCAACCTTGGTCAGGGCTATCACTTAGGCCGCCCTGCCGATTTAGTTGTATAACGTAAAGAAGACCTCTCCCATCACTGGGTGAGGTCTTCTTCTTTATAGTACAAATAGGAGAGAACTGTCACGATTGCTGCGCCACTTAACACGATGCTGAGAAGCAAGATAAAGGCGGCAATTCCTTCGACTAGACTCGTAGCCATAATGGCAATCCCCATTGCGATAAACACCCATCCACCAACACGATGCGTCTTCATCCATACTTTCTCACTAGCGAGCGTCCAAGGGGTTTTAATCCCAACAAAGAAGTTGTGACGAAAGCGTGGCATATAGTTTCCTAGAATGATAAGCAATGCCCCTACTCCCATATGCACAGCCATATCGATGTTAATGTTTACACCCGCATTGTAAAGCACGATAAGAACGTGGATAAGCCAAAGAAAACTAAGCGTGACAATGGTTGTAATTCGATAACTCGATAGGAATTTATCATAATTTCGCTTTCTCGGGTCTATGTGCGGTAGTACGAGAAACAGTCCATACAAGCCAATGAGCAACAACGGCATAAAGAATGCACCGAAGGATTTATTTGCGAAACCATCTACTTCCCCACTTGGCCCCCAGTGTATGGCAAATTGTTCAGGTAAGGACGGATATGCAATTGCGCTAATTAGAAGTCCAGAGACAATCAGGATTAACGGAAATCCATGTCTTTTCATTGTTTCTCCCCCTTTGTTTGATAAAGATCCATAAACCATTTCATGACTTCTTGTACAACAGTTGTATTAATCGAATAGACAATGTGTTGTCCATTACGTTCATCTAGAACGAGCTGAGCGGCTTTCAATATCTTCAAATGATGAGAGATACTCGGCTGTTTCATATTGAACGATTCTGCAATCTCCCCCGCAGTTCGATCTCGCTCACGTAATAAAGCAAGAATCTCTCGACGTGTAGGGTCAGACAACGCTTTAAAGGCCTCGTTAAATACCATGACGGTCACCCCAGTCTCTTAATTAGATATATAGACAATTATCTATATACTTAGTTTACCACACCTTTGATAAAAAATGGATAGAAGAGTTCCCCCTTTCATATATATCGTATGTATGAACGTGAGAGGAGTTGACATCATGAATGAATCGATTTTCTACAGTTTATATGACCCTTACGTGTATCAGACGCTCCAGTCCGTAACCGGCAGCCAATTAGTCGTGGAGACGACAAAAGGTACATTGCGCGGGACGTTAACTACAGTAATGCCCGACCATATCGTAGTTGAGATTGATGGTACCCCATTCTTCATTCGTACTCAGCAAATCGTTTGGGTTTCTCCTTCTTAAAGGAGGAAAGGAGGCTTTCATATGTTTAAGCGATACAATCGCATGTTAGTTGAACTGCCAATCCCGGAAGAAGGAGATGCCAATGCCGCTGCAGCTGTCCAAGAATTGTTGGGTGGTAAATTTGGGGAGATGTCTACTTTAAATAATTACATGTTCCAGTCCTTTAATTTCCGTGATAAGAAGAAATTAAAGCCCTTCTATGACTTAGTGGCAAGTATTACAGCAGAAGAGATGGGCCACGTTGAGCTTGTGACGACGTCTATTAACTTACTGACAAGGGGCACTACGTTTCCAGGTACACCTAACGTCACTCCTTTACAGGCAGGTAAGGATAAACGGAATACGTACCAATTCATTGCGACCGCCCAAACGGCGCTCGTGGGCGATTCTATGGGGAATGCATGGACAGGAGACAACGTGTTTAGTAGCGGAAATTTAGTACTTGATTTGTTGCACAACTTCTTTCTGGAAGTGGGGGCAAGAACGCACAAAATGCGTGTATATGAGATGACCGAACACCCTACAGCCCGTGAGATGATTGGCTATCTCCTTGTCCGTGGTGGCGTCCATGTCGTTGCATACGCCAAAGCACTTGAAATTGCTACTGGTGTCGATTTAACGAAAATGCTTCCTATTCCAAATTTGGACAATTCAAAGTTTGATTATGCACGCAAATATGAAGAGCAAGGCTTGGATAACATTCTTTATACATGGAGTGACGGTGATTATCAGGATATCAGAAAGATTTGGAAAGGAAAGAATCCAGAGACCGGTCAGCCGCTACGGGTGGTAGAAGGAGCACCAAAGGGCGCTCCAATCCCAAATTTAGATGACCTACCAGAAGAGTTCGCACCAGGAATCACGAAAGATCATTATGAACAAATCGCAAAACGACTCATGCAACAACTATAAAAAAAAACGCAGCTGTTAACAGCTGCGTTTTTTTTATTTAGTAAGTACGTTCTGTTTCAACGTTATTGTGTTTATCATAAATTGTTACACGACTTGGTTTATTATCTTGAGCGAACTGTTCTGCTTTCTCAATGGCAGCATCTTTCGCATCGAAAAGATCCGTAGGTGCATCTCCTTCAATCTTAACGAACCAGCCTGTAGCGTCTTTGTTTGGTTCTACTGTATATTGTTTCATGTTTGACACGCTCCTTCTTTTGTTGATTTAGTACATTCTTTTCCTCAAGGAGCCCATCGTTAAACATGCCTGAAATGGGTTTTTTTGTCGTTCCACGTGGAACACTGCCAAAATCAAGGAGAATGAGTGTCTACGAGTTCTGCAAATTCCTCCAAGATTGGATAGGCAGCTTCGATTCCATTCTCTGCAATAAGACAAGCTACTCCGAGTGGCGTGTCCCAGAAATGGCCAGGTATATTCGGGTTCTTTAGACTTGCTGCTGAGAAGAGCGCACGATAGATTCGTTTCAAATGTTGCTGTGTATCAGCTCGAGAAAACTCTTTCTCCCCTCGCGCTAATAGAAATACATATCTCATCGACTGAAATAAATTCTCCCCCGGCATGAACGTAAACTCTTTATAAAGCTTTAAGCGATCTTCAATGGAATCACTTAACGCACCCTTTACTCCTAAATCTTCGAGATGCTCTTTCGTATGACGGTATACATCACGAAATACCCGCCTCTTTTCTTGTTGCATAACCTCATCCGTATACACGTCTTGCAAAAGCCTGAATGCATGTTCCGGTGTCCAGTCCATTCTTCTCCCCCTTTATGTTACCGCTTTCATTAAGGTTACCAAATAAGTCTCTAAATTTCTATGTGCAGCCTTCAAGCCGCTAACTAAGACAACGTGCGCTTCTTCGTGATAAACTTCCCTTAAATTCAGGATGATTTGAAATCAACGACACAGACTACCTTCGTAGTCGAAAAGGAGGAAAGATGAATGAGCAACCGAGAATCATTATTTCAACCAATAGATTTACCATCTGGAGTGACGTTGAAGAACCGCGTCCTTATGGCTCCAATGACAAACTTCTTGTCTAATGACGATGGTTCCGTATCAGATAAAGAACTCCGCTATTATGAACGCCGTTCTGAGGGCGTGAGCGCTGTGATTACAGCGTGCGCAAATGTGAATGAGGCTGGTAAAGGATTCGACAATGAGATTGGTGTACATCGCGACGATCTTATCCCAGGTTTAAAACGCCTTGCAAAGACCATCCATGAGAAGGATGCGAAAGCAATCTTACAAATTTTCCATGGAGGGCGTATGGCTCCTCCACACCTCGTACCAAACGAAGATGTGGTTAGTGCAAGTGCCGTAGCGTCTCCAAGACCTGGTACTGTAGAGCCCCGCGCAATGACAGAAGAAGAGATCCAACAAACCATTAAAGATTTCGGCGAAGCTACCCGCAGGGCCATTGAAGCAGGCTTTGATGGCGTAGAAATCCATGGTGCTAATACGTACTTACTCCAGCAATTCTTCTCTCCGCATTCGAATCGCCGTGATGACCAGTGGGGAGGCGAAGTGAGAGACCGTATGAATTTCCCACTTGCTGTCATTGAAGCTGTAAAGAATGCAGTAAAGGAACACGCAACTAAGTCCTTTATTATTGGCTATCGACTTTCCCCTGAGGAGAAAGAAGAGCCAGGGATTACGATGGAAGACACACTTCAATTTGTAGATGTACTCAAAAATCAAGAGATGGACTATCTTCATATCTCTCTTTCACAACTTAAACAAGGCTCGATGAGAGATGAGGAGGATACAATTCCAGTCATCGACCGTATTCAAGAGCGTGTTGGCGAGACAATCCCAGTCATGGGCGTAGGCTCTCTTCATACACCTGAAGATGTTGAGCAGGCACTTGAGACGGTTCCGTTCATTTCACTTGGTCGCGAACTACTAATGGAACCCGATTGGATGAAGAAATTGAAAGCAAATGAGGAATCATCGATCCGTACAGCCATGCGTAAACAAGACCAAGAAGACCTCGTTATTCCAGAACCGATGTGGACGAACATTTTAAGCGTTCCGAACTGGTTTGTTGTAGAAGAATAAACGATAGAAAGAGGACCTAGACAGTATTGTCTAGGTCCTACTTTTATCCTGTCGCCCACTTTCCTACTGTTTCAAGAATGGAGTGGTGCGGGAAGTGCTGCTTGAATAGATCGTAATAAAGAGCTTCCTGTTTTGTTCGAATTTCGAAGGGTGCTTCTTCCATCAGTTCGACCATACGTTGGTCTGTAACGGTTGCGTTAGCATGCTGCTCCAAGATATCGAGAGCGCCGCTACCTGCTGAAAATTCTTCCTTCTTCCTCCATAGCACATGATTCGGCAAGTAACCATCGAACGCTTGTCTTAAAATCGTCTTTTCCATTTGCGCCTCTTTATGAAGCTTTAAGTCTGCCGGAATTTCTAGAGCAGATTCTATAAGCTCCAAATCTAAGAACGGAACACGAAGTTCAAGCGAGTGAGCCATGCTCATCCGATCCGCTCGCTGCAGATTAATATTATGAAGCGTGTCGATAATTCTCAGAATCTCTTCGTTCAATGATTCTGTAGTCGTAAACTCTTTCAGATAATCATAACCCGCAAACAGCTCGTCCGCTCCCTCTCCTGAAAGAATGACTTTCACATGTTCTGAAGCCAACTTAGAGACGAAATAATTGGGTAATGCACTTCGCACAAGCGAAGGCTCATAAGATTCCAAATGATAGATGACATGTGGAATTGCCTCGATTAATTCTTCTTCTGTGTATACGTATTCGTAATGCTCTGTTCCTATTGCTTCCGCTACGTCGCGAGCACGAAGTAAATCCATACTCCCTTCAGATCCAACACAGAAAGACTTAAGCACCTTTCCTTGTTCACGCATCTCTGAAGCAATGGCAGCAATTAAACTACTATCTAATCCCCCACTTAACAGAACGCCTACCTCAACGTCCGCGATAAGCCGCTTTTGAACAGCCTTCTTAAGCTTCGTACGAATTTCTTCTTCGTACTTCTTAGTTTCTTGTTGTTCAGTGATCGTAGGCTGTTCAATCCGGTTATAAGCAATGAAGCCCGTGTCAGGTGTGTAATAGTGCCCGGGTGGAAATTCATGAACATCTTCTGTGGCAACATAGAGTGTCTTCACCTCGGACGCGAAGACTAGAGAACCATCCTCTAGCTCCCCATAGTAAAGAGGTTTAATTCCAAGCGTGTCTCTCGCTGCGATAAAGGTACCATCCTCATCGTCAGCAATGAAGAAAGCAAACATTCCATCCAATTGTTTAATTCCTTCAACCCCTTGTTCCTCCACAATCTTCAAAGCAACTTCACTATCAGAGGAAGTAACGAAAGGAGTCGTCAGTTGTTCTTTCAATGTCTTGTAATTGTAGATTTCACCATTACAAACAATCCAACGGTTGCCCTCGTTACTTTCGATGGGTTGGATCCCATCATAAAGTCCAATGATGGACAAACGTTGATGACCAAGATGGAAGTGCGTTAATGGAATCGATTTCCCCTCGTCGGGTCCTCGGTGGCCCATGCTGTTTAATACTTCATTCATAATTTCTTCGTTTACTACATTTGTACTTGCAAATATTCCACACATAACGTGTTGGCTTCACCTCTTCTATTATAGTTGTAGCTCAGTATATCGCTTGTGGAGATTGTTTCCAAACGAGGAACACCCACTGCATCCTCTCTATTTGGAGCAATATGTAAGCTATTCCAACTTCTTTACCCCTCGTAGCGTAATTTGAATCCATTTGTTACTTTTCGAGTGAATATCCGCTTTGACTGCATGTTCTTTTTTCACTGTGAATAGGATGAGGATATAGATTATTCATTTTGAGGTGACTACCATGGATAAACAAAAGGGGCAAATCAACTGGGATGACTTCTCTGGAAATGTAGAGCGAATTTTAGGCGAGCACTTCTGGGAAGACCTACACCACGTGTTGCCGAAGAGAAGCCCATCCTATGATTTGTATGAACAACAAGATGTTGCATTCGTGATCATGGAATTGCCGGGACTAACGAAACAAGACCGACTCTCCATTCAACAACAAGGCAATCATTTGTTCATTGAAGGAAGTATCGGAAGCACGTATCCTGTATCCGAGAAGCAGCTCATACACAATGAACGACTTAAAGGGGAATTTAAACGTAAAATCTCGATCCCCTTTCCATTTAAAGCGGAAGAATTGCAGTCCTCCTACAAAAATGGACTCTTAACCATTCGTATCCGTAAGCATCAGCAAAAGCAAGATATTGTAATCGATTTCGAGGAGGAGAGCACGGAAACTTAATAATCAATGAAAATCTCTTGTGCGTGGTCCTCCACCTTTTTCTGTAGACGAATCTCTAACATGCGGTCACGGTATTGGGCAGATACATTCTTACTGCTTGGCTGAACAGGCAAGGAGACGACGAAAGGGTCTTGTTGAGGGAGCCCTTTAATTACAAGTCGGCAATTGCCTAATGTAACAGTTACATTCTCTACCGATACCTCTTCTGGAATCTCCACTTTAACGATAATATAGTTCATTAATTCGATAACTTCATAAGCTTGTTGGGGTGAAGGAGACGTAGGTAAGGAAGATGGAAGGGGCATGTGACTCATAGCCTGCTCTACTGACTGGTGCATCATTTCATCTATATTCGGCATCTTCACATTCGTTGGCAAGTTAAACGACTTCATGACTTTGAACGGATCCCCCATAGAGCCGAGGCTTTGTAGCTGTTGCAACATTTTCTCCAAGTCTTTCATGGCAATGTTCCTTTCATTTAATTATAGGGAGATGATGCATATGCCGGAAATTTGGTTCAAAGGGTTCGAAATTCAGCGTATCTCAGATAGTTCTGGTGTCTTCTCAGGAACGAACCAACAATATGGATTCAGTGCTCGTTCACAGAGAACGGAAGGACAAGGAGCAATTGATGGTGACTACAACCTTATCACGCACAATAAACATGTGGTCATGAAGCATGAGAAGGACCAGGAAGATGATGGATGATTTGGTGGAAGAAGAAGCGTAATCCAATAGTTGAGGAGCTTCAGGAGATGAAACAGGAATTAACCGAACTTAAAAAGCAGGCATCGGCTCCTCGCCACTACCATATTCATATTCATCACATGGACGTTCATCAACCCAAGCTAGATGAAGTTATGTTTCATTTAGACAATATTGACATTGATCATCTAAGCGGGGCATTAAACATAGGCACAAATATTGGGGTATCTGTTGGGAAGAAGGCTGAGCCGTCATCTGAAGAACCACCAAAGGTAACCCCTTCAAAAACAGGGTATTCCATCGCATTTCATACTAAAGAGGAGGAAGAGTAATGGTCGTCTTATCTCCTAAGTTCGTCATAGGCCACATACGGATAGGAACGGTTGAGGGAGCTTCTTGCGTAAATGTTGGGAACAATTCGCCAAGCCACTTTCAGAATCATAAGAAGCATAACCAAGGATTCGGTTCCGTTACAGGAGACCGAAACCAATTAGATGGCTTAAACTCCTTATTAAGTGATGCAGCCTTTATGGACTTTCTCGCTCAATGCCAGGATGAGAACGTGCCCGACTGGGTAAAAGACCTTATTCAGAATAAGGCGACTTAGAGGACCCCTCCCCAGATGAAGAACTTCCATTCCATATAGGAGTATCTACTACATCATTGTCGACGACTAGATTATAATTGTAAGCCATCACATTATGGGACCCGACGACAGTCCCTCCTCCGCTATTTTCCTTTGCAGTAGAACGCCAATAACACTGCGTATTCTCCCCTACAAACACCCCCGAGTTCTTAAACACACTGTTCACGGCAATCGTATCAAATACAATGTTCATCACAACTACCTAGTATTGAACCGTAGGCTGAGGGTTATTGATCTCTGGATTGGACACTGCCGTATCAACGAAATCAGGATCAAAGATTGTATTAATATTTCCTGTTGCAATTACGACTCCAATGTTCATTCCAGCAGCGAAATTATTCTTTCCGGACCAAGACCAGTCTGGCTGGTTGCTTTGACCAGTCGTAATGGTGGAGTTGTCGGTTACAGCGTTAACGGCAATCTGATTAAATACTACAGAAACCGGCATATCACTCACTCCTTTGTCTATACAGTACCTTATTCTTGTAGAGGACAATTGGTGCATTCGCCCGCCAACCAAAAAAAAAGCAGCCGACTAAGCGGCTGCTTCTTTGATATACTTATTCTAAATTAAGCACGAGTCCATGTAGCGTTCATTTGAACATCTGCACTTACAAGTGTTTGGAAGACCGGGCAGCGGTCATCCGTTTTCTCTTTAAGTTCTTGGATGCGCTCATCGCTCTCATCTGTGTCTACAGTTACATCTACCGTTACAGTCTCAAAGTGACGACGAACGCCTTCTGTACCCATCATGCCGCGTGGGTCTAGTTCACCTTTCACTTGGAAATCAAGTCCTTTAAGGTTGAAGTCCATCTCTTTTGCGACCATGTTCGCAACAGCATTTTCACAACCAGCAAGGGAAGCTAGTAGCGTTTCTAGTGGGTTCGCACCTTCGTCACGCCCACCTTGAGAAGTTGGTTCGTCGATGATGATTGTGTGTTTACGTGCTTTTGCCTCGACATGAGGTCCGTCTCCGTTTGCTTTTACGCGCATTTGAATTTTATCAGCCATGTTCATACACTCCTTAGTTGTGTGATTTTCTTAGTTTGCTTTTTGCTTCAAAAGCTTATACACATACTATACGGGGTATATAGAGATGCTTCAATTCATTTGCTCATAGCCATTCGCTTGGGAGCAAGGAACGATATTTAGTTGTAGTGAAACGGTCATCTAAGAGCGTAATCTTCCCGTAGTCGTCATCTGATCGAATCAACCGTCCGGCTGCTTGAAGCACCCTTGTCATCCCAGGGAACACATACGCGTAATCAAATCCATTCTTTCCTTGCCCTTCATAGAACTCTTTCATAATCCCCCGTTCAACAGACAGCTGAGGTAACCCCACCCCAATAATATGAACAGCAGAAAGTCGGTCACCGACTAAATCAACCCCCTCAGAGAACACGCCTCCAAGTACAGCAAATCCAAGTAACGTTTCTTTAGGATTTGCTTCAAATCTTGCTAGAAATTGTTCTCGTTCTTCATCCCCCATCCCGCTGACTTGTTCAAGAATAGGTACATCTGGATAATGTGAGGAAAATGATTCAAGAACAGCTCTCATGTATGCATAGGAAGGGAAAAATGCTAATTGGTTCTTCCCCCACCTCTTACAATCCTGATACAACTGCTCAATGATTGGTTGGATTGAAGCATCTCGGTCCCTATACCTCGTTGATATAGGAACAATCTCCACTTCCGTCTGTTCTCGCGTAAATGGAGATGGGACGTTTAAGGTATAATCTTCTGCATGCCCACCTAGCAAATCGAAATAATAAGAGAACGGTGCCAGTGTAGCGGAGTAATAAATAACACTTTTATACGTCTCATTAGTCTTTGCGAGTAATTTCGATGGGTCAAGGCACAACCACTTCAAGACCACCTCACTTTTGTAGGTGTCCATAAGTAATATGAATCGTTCATCGTACAGCTTAGCAATGCGTAAGACATTCTGCACGTCAAAGTAGCAGTCGAGCAGCTCCTCGTCTCCATCCCCACCTTCATGAAGCAATTGTTCTTCTGCAACGTCCCCGAAGTAGGTTAACCATTCGAGCAGCTTGTCTTCTTTCTCGCTCGATTGAACTTTTTCTAAAGCCTTCCATTCCTTCTTCATTTCAAGTAAATACCGATCAATTTCCATGGAAGCTTGATAGAGCACTGGATTCTTCGTCTTATATGCTCTCTTTACTTGCAGAAATGCTGATTTCGATATGCTAGCAGAGAACATCGACCGTCCACGGTCTACTAAATTGTGAGCTTCATCCACAAGAAGAACGGAAGATTGCTTCGTTCCTGAACTTGTCCGCTTAATTGCTATTCTCGGGTCATATACATAGTTATAGTCACAAATCATGCCATCCATATAAGAGGAAACATCTAGAGAAAATTCAAATGGACAAAGCTGATGCTTACGTGCATAGGCTTCCACCACTTCCCTTGTGGCCAACGTCTCGTTCGACAACAAATCGAGAAGTCCATCGTTCAAACGGTCGTAGTAACCATCTGCGAACTCACAATAGTCCTTGTTGCAAATGGTCTTTTCCTTGAAACAAATTTTATCCTTGGCGGTTACGGTCACTGAACTAAGGTGAAGTCCATTAGTTGATAGTCTATTCAGCGTATCCTCTGCCACCTGTTTCGTTGTCGTCTTAGCAGTCAAATAATAGAAATGGTCAACTTCTCCTCTCCCCAACGCTTTAATACTTGGGAACATTGTTGAAATTGTCTTTCCAATCCCAGTTGGGGCATTTGCAAACAACGTCTTCCCTTCCTTAACCGTCTTATATACCGCTCCAGCAAGTTTACGTTGACCAGGACGATACGTTTGAAAGGGAAATTCTAGCTCTTCAATCGAAGCATTTCGTTGATCCACATGCTCATCCAATACCAACGCAATTGGTGCATACCGTTCAATCAAATCATGGAAAAATGATTGAAGCTCATGGATTGTATGGGTCTTTTGAAATTGTCGGATTTCGTTCGTCTCACTATGGATGTACGTAAGCTGGACGACAATCGTATCTAGGCCCACCTTATGCGCATATAGATAAGCATAAGTTTTTGCTTGCGCCCAATAGGCGGGGTGTGTATCTTCATCAAGTTCATCGAGCGACCTTATAGTAGATTTAATTTCATCAATAATGACGGCATCTCCTCTTCGAAGTATTCCGTCACAACGACCTTCAATTTGGAACATAAGCTGCTCGTATGGATAGGAAATGGAAACAAATGCTTCTCTTTCATCGTGCTCTTCGTAGGTACGTTGAATTTTCTGGTGTAACCGGGTACCTTCCTGCATGGTTGTCGCCGTTCGAAAACGGGTATCAATACTCCCGCTTCGGTAAGCATATTCAGCTAACGTACGAACGGATAAAGTCCGCTGCTTCGTCATGCGCATCACCTGTCTTTCTTATTACTCCCAGTTTAACAGCTGCTCTTCAAGCTTGTAGGTAAAATTCATGTAAGAATGTCATCAGTTTTTAATCTTTTTTTCGCCATCTGGAGATTGCAAATATCCCCAGTCACAACCGATAATAGAATGTAAGGTGATTGAAATGAATATGATGAAATTTGGACTATTATCTATCCTATTATTACTTGTGTTACTAATTGGCTTTTATCAAGGATATTCAAATGATTCCACAACGTCTACCGTTGTACAACCTGAAACTGAACCATCCCTAGAAGAAACGATAGAATCTGAAGTGACGACATCTGAAATCGAGGAATCTGAGGAAGAACCAGAAGAAGAAAGCATTAAGGAGCGCGTGACTCAGGTCGTTGAAGATGCGCTTGGTCTATTTGTTGAAGATGATTTGCACGTAACGGCAATCGGGGATTCGTTAACACAAGGTGTTGGGGATACGAATGACGAAGGCGGCTATGTGGAAATCATAGAAAATACGCTTAAAGAAAACTTAAACGAGAAAGAAGTAACGGTGAATAACTTTGGGAAGCGCGGGAACCGTTCAGATCAACTGCTGAAGCGGCTAGACCAGCCTGAGATTGTTAGCTCTATAGAGAAATCGGATATGGTCCTCATTACCATTGGCGCAAACGATATTATGGCCATCGTAAAGGACCAGTTTCTAGACTTGGATTATGATGACTTTGCAGGTGAGAAAGAACCCTATGAAGCTCGGCTGAATGAAATTATTCAGACCATCAAATCAAAGAACTCTGATGCGGAAATCTTTCTGATTGGTCTCTACAACCCTTTCGAGAAACCATTCAGTCATATCCCTGAGCTACAACAAATCTTAAGAGATTGGAATGAGATCGGGAAACGTGTTGCGGAAGAGGAAGAGAATATGACGTTTATACCCATGGAAGAAATCTTCTCCCATCGGGAAGAAGTCTATGCGGAAGACCACTTCCACCCAAATAAGAAAGGATACAAGTTGATGGCTGAACGTGTCATTAGCTATGTTCGCCCCTTTCTAGAAACTGAAGAAGAGTAGGGATGTCACGTATGTCAGACAGTAAGGATAAAAAACGAAATATATGGAAGATTCTGTTCTTGGGGTTAGCGGCCGTGAACCTACTCATTATTAGCTGGTTTGCGATCTTTATCTACGTAGCTCCTGCCAAGATTCAAATTCCAACAGACAAAGCAATTGACCAAGAAGCTGCTGAATTCACCATTTCATCTACAAAAGAAAACCTGAATGATTTAATTAACACTTATCTGAACGACCTTGCTGGTGAAGGAAATATCAGCTATTCCGTGTCCCTAGATGAGCGTGTGAAACTTTCAGGTACCATCGTTGCATTCGGACAAGAGGTGCCTCTAGGTGCTTCCTTTACTCCAGATGTACAACGGAATGGGGACGTGGTGCTTGAAGATATGGAGATTACAGTAGGACGTCTACAAGTACCAAATGAGAAAGTCCTTGATTATGTTAAGAAACAGTATGCCATGCCAGAATGGGTAATTGTAAATCCTAAGGATGAAACGATTTACGTCGCGCTTACACAAATGGAAACCGTAGACAACATTCGCGTTGAAGCAGAGAAAATCAACTTAGATACAAATGACTTGGCCTTCAAAGTCGTCATTCCTTATCAGACATTTGGAATCGAGCCCACTAATGAATAATAGTCTGCTAACTCACAAAGAAGAAAGGTTAGGGCGACTCCGCCCTAACCTTTCTTCGTAGATAATGAAACTTCTTGTACACCCTCTTGCAACTTCCGTCCTAAATACAAGGCTAATTCAAGCATCCCGTATCGGTCTGCCTTAGATTCAGCATCTGAATTGTAGTTTGTATTCGTATTTACATCGTACGTATAGAATGTGCCATGCACGTCTTTTATACACTCAATCCCAGCTACTTTAATCTCATTGTGCCGAAGAAACGATTCGTACTGACGAAGGATGTTGTCATCAAATTCCGGTAGAATGGTGAATTTAGCCTGGTCCTCCGGTTGTTCCCCAGCCGGACAGTACAGGTCTTCAATTGAACATGCATCCGCAGGGCATAGTTCAAACCCTTCAGAAGTGTCGACTCGAACGGTATAGACGTACTGTCCGTTAACGAATTCTGAACGATAAATGTATGGTTCAGGCGCTTGAATGTACTGTTGTATAAGTGTGATTCCATCCACCGGCTCTTCAAATTCTGGTCCATCCACATAGTCCTTTAACGCCTCAATCGAGTGAAACAATTGAACGCCTTGCCCTTTACCAGCTCGGTTGTGCTTCGTTATAAACGGTGTTTCCAGAAACTTCTCTGCCGCCTCCACGATTTGTTCTTTCCCAACTGCAACTGTTGTTTTAGGAGTTCGAATGCCTGATTGGTTTAGAGCCATGTACTGGTTCACCTTGCTTACTTCTAATCTTAGCGCACGACTCCCATTAATCACTGTACGCCCATGACGTTCGAGCCAAGCGATAACTGCTTCAGCGAACTCTGGTGCATAACGGTGGTTACGTGTATGGGAAGAGGCACTCATCCGATTATAGAAGACCCCCTCAGGTGGTTCCTCGTTCAAATCAAGAATCCCTTCCCCTAAATGCCAACTTTCATAAAGAAGGTCTAATTCCTCTAGACGATTTGTTAAATGGCTGGTCCACTCATCATTCTCATGGATGATATAAATTTTCGACATTGGATTCACTCCTCATCACATTAATTAGGTATCGATGCTCGCTTTTCTTCTACTATTGGCATGACTTGTTTCGCAAATCGTTCCATCTCTTCATATTGAGGAGAGAACTGGAGCAACAGCAAATCAACACCCGCTTGTTCATAAGATAAGATTCGCGCTGCAATTTGTTCGGGCGTACCAATTAAATGAGGCCGTAGCCCACGGTTTGATACGGAGTAATCCAGTCGTTCAACTTGTTGTTCTAATTGCGACTTCGTAACGAATTGCTCGTAGCTTGAGTACGCAGATGAGTCCTTCACATCTGTGATGCGATTTACCTCTTCTAATGCTTCTTCTTTTGTATCCCGGCATACAACAAAGGCTGCCATCCCAAATTGCTTGAAAGGAGCAAGTCCTGCATCCTCACGTCGGTTCTTCATATCAACAATCTTCTCTTTGATTTCTTCAACCCTGCCGCCATGCATGACATAAGCATCGCAATGGTGAACAATGGCGTCTTTCGCTCTTCTGCTCTCCCCTCCAGCGTAAAGAGTAGGATTGGGTTGTTGCACGGGTTTTGGATTTAGCACCGTTTGGTTTGCTTCGTAGTAAGAACCATGAAATGAGAACGATTGTTTCGTCCAAAGACCCTTTAATACATGAATAAACTCCTCTGTCCGATCGTATCGCTCATCGTGAGCTGTAAATTCTGCCCCATATTGCTTTGCTTCTTCTTCCCACCATGAAGACACGACATTTAACGTGAATCTTCCTTCACTAATCTGATCGATATTCGCTGCCATCTTGGCGGTAATCGCTGGATTGTGGAAATTTGGACGAACAGCTGCCATAATCTCAATCTTCTCCGTTACGGCAGCAAGCGCGGCAGAGGTCGTCCAAGCATCCAACGTATCTGCCTCAGGGCCTTTGATATCGTTTAGGAATAGCTCTGCAACCAATGTGGTATGAAACCCCCACTCTTCTGCAGCTTGTACGAGTCGTTTGCTATAAGAAAACGACGCATCCATATTTTCTTGTTCTACATTCCGAAGCCATCCGCCAAAGACCGGTAACCAGAATCCATATTTCATCCCTAGCCCCCCCCTTTAAATGCCTATTAAAAACGCCTCTCTCCTTCTTAGTTCGAAGAAAAGAGGCGTTCAGATTGAACAACACTCTTCTCATCTTGTAAGCGACTAGTCGCACACAGGAATTGGCACGGTGTTCCATAGGAATCCGTTGCCGAGGTTTCAAAGGGCCATTCCCTCCACCTCTCTTGATAAGAAGTTCGTACATTATACGTTAGGTTCTTTGATAGAAATCATACATATTGTTCAGAATTTTGTCAATCTTATAAGAGCTCTTATATAAAGAAACGCCTTCCCTATAAGAGGAAGGCGTTCGCTTATTGTGACATTTCATTATAAATTGCTCGTTCTCTTGGACGCTTTCGTTTCATTTGTTTCGCAGCTGTGGCACTATCTTGCCGTAGCGCTTTAAATAAGGAAACCGTCATTAAGATCATTATGAACGAGAACGGGAATGCTGCGGCGATTAGGGCGTTTTGAAGAGCCTGTAAGCCACCAGTATAGAGCAAGATGGCCGCCATAGAAGATTGAGCAATTCCCCATGCAAACTTCACAGGTTTACCTGGATTCAATGAACCATTCGTACTCTGCATGCCCAGTACAAAGGTTGCAGAGTCAGCTGATGTTACGAAGAATGTTCCAATTAAACAAAGTGCAATAATAGCTGTCACGATGCCTAATGGGTAATTCTCAAGCACTCCGAATAAGGATTGTGATTTGTCTAGACCAGCAATATCAGCAAGTCCGTTCTGCTCTAGGTTAATCGCTGAAATCCCAAATGTTGAGAACCATAGAAAGCTTACAACAGCCGGAACGATTAATACGCCTGTTAAGAACTCACGAATCGTGCGTCCTCTTGAAACCCTAGCAATAAAGATTCCGACAAATGGTGACCATGCAATCCACCAAGCCCAGTAGAAGACTGTCCAGTTTTGAATCCATTCTTGGCTGCTGTCGTTATTTGGAGCAAGACGGAAACTCATGTTAGGTAGATTCTGTAGATACCCACCAATAGAGTCAACGAAGGTATTCATAATATAAAGCGTCGGTCCAACTACAAGGGTAAAGCCAAGTAATAAGGTCGCTAAGATTAAGTTAGCATTACTTAAATATCGAATTCCTTTACTTAGACCTGTCCATGCAGAGAACATAAAGAGCACAGTAACGACTGCAATAATAATAAGTTGGACAGCAAATGAATTTGGAATATCCGTTAAGTACGTAATACCACCATTAATTTGAGAAGCTCCAAATCCAAGCGTAGTCGCAACACCTACAACCGTTGCGAAGATTGCAATAATATCAATCACTTTACCTAGAGGACCTGAGAGCTTGTCCCCGAAGATTGGATAAAGCGTAGCACTAATAAGGCCCGGTGCTCCCCTTCTAAATTTAAAGTATGCAAGGGATAGCGCTACTAAAGCATAGATTGCCCACGCGTGGATCCCCCAATGGAAGAATGTAAATCTCATGGATTCACTAATCGCCTGAGGAGTCCCTGTTTCAGCCGTCGGTGCATTTGTAGCATAGTGAGAAATTGGCTCTGCAGTTCCCCAGAACACGAGACCTATTCCCATACCAGCACTGAACAGCATCGCAAACCAAGTGCTCAGCGAATAGTCCGGTTCGTCGCTATCCTTTCCAAGCTTGATCTTTCCGTATGGACTGATAATAAGCATCAAACAGAATAAAACGATCAGCGTAACGACTAATAAGTAATACCAACCAAAGTTTGTTCCAACAAAGGTTCGGATATTTCCAGTTAATGTTTCTAAATTCGCGGGAGCCGCAGTCCCCCAGATAACAGCAAGCGTACATAAGACGATTGCCGTCCAAAAAACAGATGTAACTTTGTTAGACATCGCTCTCTCCTTTCCGTGTAATTGAAGAGGCTTTCCCCAAACACATTGACTTTTTAATACAAGTATGAAAACCGTATGTCATGGTTTCCCTATACCCAACGCCCCACAGGAATAAACAAACCTACTAATATAAGTTAATTAATTTAATAAGCCTCACCGAGGAATAAAAATGATATTAATATTCTAGAAAAATGTTGCATGAAATTTCTACCACCAGGGTACACCCTCCTGTAAGATTCGTAATTTTCTTATAGATTGGGAGGAATTCTATTATGCTGTCTATTGTTACATTTTTAATTTTCACAGTTGGGGTGTTTGTATTTACGTGGTATAAAGCTCGAAACGTAAATATGCAAAGTTCAGAAGGATACTTTCTAGGCGGGAGAAGTCTACCGGGCATTGTCATCGCCTGTTCGCTCGTTCTGACTAACTTATCAACCGAGCAGATGGTTGGATTGAACGGACAAAGTTACATGTCTTCCATGACAGTTATGGCATGGGAAGTAACAGCACCGCTATCGTTAATCTTTCTTGCTTTTCTTTTCTTACCAAAGTATTTAAAGAGCGGCATTACGACAATTCCTGATTTTCTACAACAACGATTTGATCTTAGTACTCGTCAATTAATGTCCATCCTATTTCTAATCGGCTATGCGTCTTCCTTTCTTCCGACGGTACTTTATTCAGGCGCTCTCGTGCTCGACCAAATCTTCAATGTATCCGAAACACTACAGCTTAGTGAATTTTGGACTATCTTCCTCATTGCTTTAGCGATAGGAGGAATTGGCTGCTTCTATATTATTTATGGCGGACTACGCGCGATTTCATTTGCAGACACTATTTATGGCATTGGACTTATATTAGGCGGAATTCTTATTCCATTCTTAGGCTTGTACCATCTTGGTGACGGAAGCTTATCTGTAGGGACAGACCGACTCCTACATACGAATACAGATAAATTAAATGCCATCGGAGGGCCTGGTTCGAATGTTCCGTGGCCAACAATCTTAACGGGGTTATTGTTTAATAATTTATTCTACTGGTGTACAAACCAAGCTATTGTACAGCGTTCGCTAGGTGCGAAGAGCCTGGCAGAGGGGCAGAAAGGTGTACTCTTTGCTGGATTCTTTAAAGTATTTGGGGTCTTATACCTTGTTATTCCTGGGCTCATTGCATATGACCTTTATGGCGGCAACATCCCGAACGGAGACCAAGCTTACCCTCAGCTTGTAATTGATGTCTTGCCGACCGCTTTATCTGGATTCTTCGCAGCCGTATTATTCGGCGCGATTATGAGTTCCTTTAACGGAGCATTAAATAGCTGCATCACACTCTTTACGCTTGATTTATACAAACCAATCTTCAAGCCAAATGCTTCAGATGACCAAATTGTTAAAGCAGGTCGAATCTTTGCTTTCTCCTTTGCTTTCTTAAGTATTATCATTACTCCTTTCGTATTGTTCGCAGGAGATGGACTCTACAATTACTTGCAAGAAATGTTCGGGTTTATTAACATTCCAATCCTCGGCGCCATCGTCATTGGATTCTTTACGAAATATGTACCAGCAATAGCTCCAAAGATTGCAACCATCACCCATTTGATCCTTTATGGAGCATCCAAAGTTGTTCTAGGTGATTTGAATTTTCTTTATGTACTGGCGATTCTCTTCCCACTGAATATCGCCCTTCAACTCATCATTGCACAATTCAGATCGAGAGAGACACCTTATGAAATGCAAGATAGTGGAGCAGTAGATATGACGCCGTGGAAACATCGCAAATTGACAACCGCGCTTATTCTTATCATGGTTATTGGACTGTATGTGTTCTTCTCCCCACTCGGAGTTGCAACGTAAACAAATCCTGTGCCCTCATCCGTTACTACCGACACAATACGCGTATACTACTTGTAAGGTGTCTTTAGAGTGCGTATTATACGCATCTTAGTATTCTTATCGGCATTTCTGGTGTTACAATGGAAATAAATCGTAAGAAAAAAGGAAGTGGATTCGCATGCGCGTAGCCAACAACATTGCTGAACTGATTGGGGATACCCCTTTAGTTAAACTAAATCGGATTGTCCCTGAAGGTGTAGCTGATGTCTACTTGAAGCTAGAAATGTTCAATCCTAGTGGAAGTGTAAAGGACCGAGCTGCTTACAACATGATGGTAGAAGCTGAGAAGGCCGGTCATTTGAAAGAAGGCTCAACAATCATTGAACCAACGAGCGGGAATACTGGAATCGGTCTTGCCATGAATGCTGCTGCTCGTGGATACCGTGCGATTCTTGTTATGCCTGACAATGCTACACAAGAACGTATTAATTTACTCAAAGCATTTGGCGCAGAAGTTCACCTCACCCCTTCTGCAGAGAAGATGCCCGGTTCTATCAATAAAGCGAAAGAACTATCGAAGGAAATTCCGAACAGCTTCATGCCGATGCAATTTGAGAACCAAGCAAACCCAGATGCACACCGTAATTCAACGGCGCTTGAAATCGTAGAAGCGATGAAGCACCTTGGAAAGCCTCTCTCTGCATTCGTCTCTTCTGCAGGTACTGGAGGTACAGTGACAGGAACTGGAGAAACGTTAAAAGAACATTACGAAGACATGACGGTTCACGTTGTAGAACCTGAAGGCTCCCCTGTTCTATCTGGCGGTAAGCCTGGTAAGCACAAACTTGTCGGAACGAGCCCTGGCTTTATTCCAGACACATTAAACCAAGAAATCTATGATGAGATCTTCCGCATTCAAGACGAAGATGCATACGACATCACGCGTCGTCTCGCAAGCGAAGAAGGCATTCTAGTTGGCCCTTCAGCTGGAGCGACAACGTATGCAGCTATTGAAGTTGCGAAACGTCTTGAACCTGGCCAGATTGTTGTGGCCATTGCTCCTGACACAGGTGAGCGTTATCTATCAGGCGACCTATTCCGATTTGATGAATAAAGAACCCATAGTTGGGTTCTTTATTTAATGTTCATGGATAACCGAGAAGATTCGTTTTAATTTGTCATCGAACAGGGAAATGATTACAAATCAAGTGTTCCATGAGGAGTGAGTGAAGTGAAACTCATCGTTTTTGGTGCTACTGGCGCAACCGGACAGGAAGTCGTAAAGCAAGCATTACAGCAAGGGATGGACGTAACCGCCTTTGTACGAAGCCCTTCTAAATTATCGAGCGCCCACCCAAATCTCGAGATTGTAAAGGGAGATGCTTTCGACAAGGATGACGTCTGCCGGGCACTCCCCGGCCATGATGCGGTCATTTCATGCCTTGGCTCAAGTGGGCTAAAGGAGTCGAACGAACTGTCTACTATGACTGAAAATATCCTAGACGCGATGAAGCAATATCATGTAGAACGAATCGCCTACACAGCCTCAGCTGGGATTAATCGAGAAATTCCAGGGTTAAGCGGGATATTCGCATCGTTGATCTTACGAAATGTACTATCTGATCATAGACGCGCAGTCGAACTGATCCAATCCAACGACATGCAATGGACAATTGCAAGGCCCATGCAACTCACGAACGGAGTGAGAACTACACATTATCGTACATCAGAGGATAGCGTCCCAACCAAAGGAAAGAAAATTAGCCGAAGCGATGTCGCACACTTCTTGCTTGAATCGGTATCCACTCAACACTATTTGAAACAATCAATTGGCCTAGCGTACTAAGGAACCCAAATACTGGGTTCTTTTTTTATGCGTAAGAGTTTCTTGATTGTAGCAGATACGATATAATGTGTACTTATTTAGAGTTACGAACTATTTGAATGAAGAAAAGAAGGTGTCTACATGCAACCTCAATCTGCCCAAGGAAGCAAGAACCTTGTTATTATGTGGTTTGCAAACTTTTTTATCGCAGGGAGCATGACGATGATCATGCCGTTTTTGTCGTTATATATCGAAACGTTTGGCACGTTTAGCTCATCCTACGTTCAGCTGTGGTCAGGTCTTGTCTTTGGCATTACGTTCTTCACCGCATTCCTTGTCTCCCCCATTTGGGGCAGGTTAGGTGACCAATTTGGGCGTAAGCCACTTCTCATTGTATCGGGATTCGGCCTTGCGCTAAGCGTCTTTTTAATGGGATATGCTCAATCTGTCTTTCAGCTATTCCTGCTACGTCTATTTATGGGCGTCTTCACAGGGTTTATCGCTACGTCCCAAGCGCTCATCTCGACGCAGACGCCGAAAGAGGTATCAGGCCGCGTACTCGGTACGTTACAAACAGGTAGTGTAACGGGTAGCTTGATGGGACCTTTGCTTGGCGGTGTATTGGCTGATTCCATTGGCTATGCTACAACGTTCCAAATGACCTCGGCGACGTTGTTGCTCGCTGCGTTATTTGTATGGTTGGGTGTTAAGGAATATCGAATTAAAGAAGATGTTGAACCGGGAGAGAAGGAGACATACACGAGAAAAGAAGTGCTTGGATTTATTTTCCGCCAGCCGATACTCCTGACAGTTATTGTCGTTTCTATGTTTGTTCAGATTGCTCATTTCAGCCTTCAACCCATTCTATCCTTATATGTTCAAGAGCTTCACGGACCCGTGAACATTGGACTCTATTCTGGGATTGCATTCTCAGCAGCAGGGGTTGGGAATCTACTCATGGCCAGGCGTTGGGGCAAGATTGCAGACCGTATCGGGTATGAGAAAGTACTCATCTTTCTGTTTGTCTTAGCTGCAGTTGTCTATTTGCCAGGAGCTTTCGTCACCACGTTATGGCAACTTGTTGTGTTACGTTTTCTCCTTGGCCTCGCCATCGGAGGGATTATACCCGTACGAATCGCCTACATTCGGCAAACTGCGCCTAACTCCATCCAAGGAGAAATTCTCGGATATAATACAAGCCTGAGATTTTTAGGGAACATTATTGGTCCTTTATTAGGCGGAATTTTAGCTGGGATGTATGGCTTCTCTTCCGTGTTCTTCTTTACGAGTATTTTGCTCGCTTTATGTGGGCTCACAATCTTTGCAGTCATAACGAAAACAAAACAACCAAACGTAGTAAATACCACTTCCTAACCACGCCAGACTATGGTGTGGTTTTTTTATGGGCATGGTCTTTGAACGCTTCGATTACATGTGAGTAAATCTCTTTCGTCACTTCGGTAAGAACTACGAGTAATACTCCTCCAACCCCTATTGAAAGGGTGTAAGAAGATAACTGATGAGAGGTTTGAATTGGCTTCATCAACAAAAGCCATAATGGGGTAAACACTAAGGAAAGAGCTACACTAAACGTAGCCAATAAAAGGAGCGACAAGGTTACTAAACTAAAAGCTATAAGCAAGAAACGTACTCCGACAAGCAAGGAAGGTTGCTCAGTTTGGCACATATCGAATCCCACCCTCACGCTTCGTTTTTTGTAAGTTCTTACTACTTTCAACAATGTAGTTATACTATGTTTCCTAGTTAACATGTATGCCTGACTTTGTTGAGATTCATGGTCTAAGTCCAGTGTACACTTTACGAAGGTGTTCGATCAGGTTCCGACCATCTAAGCTTTAGGCATGGGATTTCTCTACATATTGGTTTAACCCTCCATCTCATTGAATCGGTTATAAATTTAACAATGAACAAACTCTATAAGGAGATGGTAGCCGAACACACACCGTGGTGCAGGGAAACGATTTGATATCAACGTTTCTAGGTTGCTCGTTGAAAGGCCCTTCGTAAACGGATTCTTTTTCATTTCATAAGCCTTATGATATAGTAACCGAGCACTTATAAAGACAATAATGCCAGGAGGTTCAACATGCAACAAGAATCATCGACAAATTCCCAGTCGTCTTCCTATACGAAAACAATTTTAGCACTCAGTTTAACGGTATGGCTTGTCGTTATGAATACGACAATGTTCAATGTCGCATTGCCTAATGTGCTTGAACAATTTGCGCTACAGCCTGCTCAAGGAACTTGGATTGTATCTGGTTATTCCGTTGTCTTGGCAATCTTAACAATCATGTATACGCGCCTATCTGACTACATTCCTATACGTAAGCTCTTTATTATTGGAGTATTGTTATTCGGAGGATTCTCCCTCATCGGATTCTTTACCCAGAACTTTGCATGGCTCCTATTAGCACGACTCGGCCAAGCCACAGGGGCAGCAGCTATACCTGGCTTATCGTTCGTATTTGCTGGCCGGTATATCCCGCTTGAGCGACGCGGGCGCGCGATGGCATTCATCGCATCCGCATCGTCACTCGGATTTGGATTAGGACCTGTCGTAGGCGGCTTTATTACGGATTCCCTTGGTTGGACCTACCTATTTGCATTCACCTTTCTTGTGCTTGCTCTAATCCCGTTACACTTACGCTTACTCCCACGTGAAGAAGCGAAACAAGGAACATTCGATTTGTTAGGTGGCTTCATTACAGGACTAACGGTCACATCCTTTCTCTTATTTATCTCAGCCGGAATTATTTACTTTGCAATCATCGGCATCGTCTTTGCAGCCCTCTTATGGGTAAGGATTACCAAATTCCACACACCGTTTATTCAACCGGAACTATTGAAGAATCGTTCATTTCGCATTATTTTGTACATGAGTTATCTAGGGTTTACGACACATTTCGCTATCCTCGTGCTCATGCCATTAATGTTGCAAAACGTGTTCGATAAGAACCCAACAGTTGTAGGGCTCATTATCTTCCCTGGAGCACTGCTGTCGGCAGTAGCAGCCATATTTGTCGGTCGTCTAATTGACTTCTACGGAAATATGAAGATTATCTTGTTGGCCCATGTGTTGCTAACAATTTCTACAATTCTGTTCTATTTCCTCTCACCGATTAATGAATATATGATAATGCTCGGCTACATGTTCACAAGCTTTGGGTTTTCAAGCCTATCATCAAGTACAACGAACGAAGTATCCCGCATATTGCCTGATCATTTAATTGGCTCAGGTATGGGGATGAAGCAACTTACTCAATTTATTGGTGCGGCCTCAGGCCCTGTCTTCAGTGGAATTATTCTTGAACTTAATAGAGAACCCTACTCTGTTCCATCCTTCCAGTTCGCTTATTTATTCGTGATGGTCGTAATGGTGGTATCATTTGTGCTTTATTTCGTTTATCGTTCTATTAAGAAACAAACCACAACTAGCTCTTAACCATCGACATGTTTACCCCTTACCTTTACGGGAATGAAACGTAATGAAGATTTAACCGTAAAGGAGTGAACGTGAAATGGAACTACGTACTGCAATTATCACAGGAGCTAGTAGCGGAATTGGTGCTGCAACTGCTAAAGAATTAGCGCAAAAAAATATTAAGGTTATGCTAGCAGCAAGACGTGACGAACGCTTGCAAGAGCTTAAACAAGAAATCGAGGAGCTGGGTGGTACAGCTGAATATCGTAAAACAGATGTCACCTCTCCTGAAGAAATGGAAGCTCTCGCAAAAGAGACAAAAGAAGCATTCGGTCAAGTAGACATCCTTGTGAACAATGCTGGTCTAATGCCACTATCCTTTATGAATAAACGTAAATTAGACGAATGGAATAAGATGGTCGATGTGAACATTAAAGGTGTTTTAAATGGCATCTATGCCGTCCTTCCTTACATGGAGGAACAAAATAACGGACACATCGTAAATGTATCCTCTGTAGCAGGCCACAAGACTATGCCAGGTAGCGCGGTCTATAGTGGTACGAAATTCGCTGTAAGAGCAATCTCAGAAGGCTTCCGAGAAGAGATGGCAAACACAAACATTCGCACAACCATCATCTCACCAGGAGCTGTCTCAACTGAACTGACAGACACCATTACAGATGAAGATATTCTAGAATCCTTCCAAAATAACAGTTCAGATATGGAACCACTACAAAGTGAAGACATTGCATCCGCAATCCGCTATGCCATCGAACAACCAGCTCACGTAGACACGAACGAAGTATTGGTTCGCCCTACTAAACAAGCGTTGTAATAGAAATAACCCCCGCTTCAACAATAGGAAGCGGGGGTTATTATATTTGTATAGCCCGGGAAATAGCTAGTGAAGCTCTAGCTCTTCATACAAGTTGTTAGGAACTTGACTTAAGAATGGCGATCGTAAGCCATTACAGAGTAAATGAAGTTCATGCATTGCACGCGTGCACGCTGTATAGAACAAGTTTTGCTCAATTGGTAGCGAGTAAGTCGCTTCTGAAGCATCGAACATGATCACCGCATCAAATTCGATTCCCTTTGCTAAGTACGCGGGGATGACCATGATCCCTTTCTCAAAGGAGTAATTGTTCTTTGTTACGAGTCGTACCGTATATTCCCCGTTTATCATATCGTAAGCATGCCGGGCCTCTTCTGCTGTCTTACAAATGATAGCAATCGTTTCATGGCCCTGTTCTTGCATAGCATGGATTCGTTTGACTAATGCATGGTAGAGCTGCTTTGCCCCGTTCACTTGTGTCAGAGTTGGTTTCGCACCATCACGATTGAAAGGCTCAACTTCCTCGCCCCCTGGAATAAGGTGCTTCGTAAAGTCGATGATTGGCTTTGTCGACCGGTAACTCCGCATAAGCGTTAACCGTTCATACTTCATACTTTCATAAAGGCGCTCGTCTAACAATGTTGGCGCAGATACATTGTGAGCATAGATAGCTTGATTGTAATCCCCAAGCAGTGTCATTCTTGCATAAGGAAACAGTTGTTTCATGTATTGGAATTGGAATGGAGAATAATCCTGCGCCTCATCTATGAACAAATATCGAATATCTCGATAAGCATCGACACCTTTAATTTGATCTTCTAAATATAGAAATGGCGTAACATCTTCAAACCGAAGATAGTTGTCTTGTATGTCCTCCATTGTCGCTTCAACAATTGCGCTCCAATGATTTTTAAGGTCAGCACCTTCAAACGAAAAGGCATTTCGATACAGCTGCTTTATGTGTACGAAATGTAATTGTTCCACTTTCACACGAATGGATTTAAAATATTTATTTACTACTGCTTTTGATAACAGACGTTCCTCTTCAACGTAATCATCGAAGGTATCCTCCTGATCACGCTTGCCGCGACTCACCTTCCTAAACGTCTTCAAATAATCTTCTTTACTTAATAATTCGATTTCCTGCTTTACCCAATCTTTCTCTCGCTCTTCTTCCTCATATTTATCGAGTTGTGCATCAATCCAGTCACGTGTCTGTTCGAGTCGGTTGGGAATAGAAACAGACGAATCCTGCGCATATACATGTTCCTCTATTTGTTCTTTAGGAATAAGTAGACGGCCTCGGAACTTAATATTTCGAAAGACCAGCCCATCACTCTCTAACGTGTGTATGAATTGGTCAAGATGGTCTTTAAACTTCTTACTCGACTTATACTCAATTGCCGCCTGCTCTACTTCGTGATCCTCTCGAGATAAGAGACGCTCAAGCTGTGAGAATGCATCCTCATACTCAAATCTTCCTTGTAGCCTCATCTCCATATATTGTTGAAACGTTGTTTGTTCCATATTCTCTTCCCCGAGCTCTGGTAGGACATTTGCAACATAGCTATTAAACATAGGATTTGGGGAGAAGAGCATAATTTGATTCGCCTGTATGCGACCTCGATAACGATATAGCAAGTAGGCAACACGCTGTAAAGCAGCCGATGTCTTTCCGCTTCCGGCCACTCCTTGCACAATTAAATACGGAGCTTCATCGAATCGAATAATTTGGTTCTGCTCCTTTTGAATTGTCGATACAATGCTCTTCATCACAGTACTTGCTTGGCTACCCAGTACTTCCTGAAGCAGCTCGTCACGAATTGTGATTCCCGTATCAAACATCCCACGTAAGGCTCCATTTCGGATAATGTACTGACGCTTCACCTTCATTTCACCATCTACGGTGCCTTCTGGTGTGTCATAGGTAGCTGGTCCTGGAGAGTAGTCATAATAAAGACTTGAAACAGGCGCTCTCCAATCATAGACTAGAAACTCTTCCTCAGAACGGTCCATTAACGAAGTAATCCCGATATAAATCGTGTCGGTTGAGTTCTCACCATCCTCTTGGAAATCAATCCTCCCAAAGTAGGGAGAGTGCCTCATACGCTTTAATGTATTTAATTGGTTATAGAGTTGACGATGACTACGCTCACGTTCTCCAAGCAATTCCGCCTGTTGACGGATACTATTATACGTCTCCATTACATCGTCCGGCTCATCCATATTGACTGTTACATCTTCAAAGAATGTGCTACGTAGCTCTATGACTTCATCCTTTACGCCGCCCACTTTTTGAATATATTGGTCTGCCTTTGCATCAATTTCTTGAATAGTCTCATTTAATTTTCTCTGTTCCTCTTGCCACATTTTTTCGTTTTCGCTCATCGTCTCACTCCCGTTCTTATTGTATTCAACGTGCATGGAAATAACCCTTTTCCTAGTATGTACATCATAGGAGAACTACTTTATGCGAGTGATCCGCTATCATGTTTCACCGTAACTTATCATAGAGTAATAAAGCGAGAAGGGACATGCTGTAGGGGGGATTGAATGAAGCATTCCGTAATTGACTGGCCTACGTTTTTATTTTCTGTATTTGTCTTAGTGACGTTATGCACGACGCTCTTTCTCCATCCTGAAGGTTCAAAGGACTGGCTTACTTCTGCTCATGAGGCCGTCATTGCTGATACAGGAATCTTCTATCTTTGGATTGGCTTTGCTTCTCTCCTCTTTCTCATCTGGGTATGTACCACACCGTATGGAAGAATCCATCTTGGACAGCAAGGGGAAGGGCCTGCCTTTTCGTTTTTTAGTTGGATTTCCATGTTGTTCTGTGCAGGAATCGGGTCTGGCATTATTTATTGGGGAACGATTGAATGGGCTTACTACTATATGGATCCCCCCTTTAGACTTCCAATCCATTCCATCGAAGCCATTGAATGGAGCGCGGCATATGGTCTCTTTCATGCCGGTCCGACTGCATGGGCCATGTACTGCTTACCAGCTCTCCCAATTGCATACCTTTACCACGTGAAAGGAACTTCCATCTTAAAATTGAGCGAAGCCTGCCGCCCGGTACTTGGAAATCGTGTAGATGGATGGATAGGGAAAGGGATTAATATTTTGTTCATGATTGGAATTCTTGGCGCCTCTGGAACTACCCTTGGAATTAGTGTTCCAATGATTGCAGCCTTTGTGCATGAGGTATTTGGTGTACCGCACACCTACATACTTGATCTATGCATTTTAGCAGTATGTACGACAATCTTCTCCATTAGTGTCTATGCAGGATTGGATAAAGGGATTCAGCGGTTAAGCAATTGGAACGTCTACTTAGCCCTCTTCCTCTTATTGATTGTACTCGTATTTGGGCCAACATTATTCATCTTGAAAGTATCTACGAACAGCGTTGGGTTAATTACCGAGCACATGCTTCGATTAAACACATGGATTGACCCTATCGGCCATTCCGGATTCCCAGAGCAATGGACGTTATTCTATTGGGCCTGGTGGATTGTCTATGCGCCATTTATCGGTATGTTCATCGCTAAAATATCGAAAGGCCGAACGATTAAACAAATGATTATGGGGACCCTTTGTTTTGGTACGCTTGGATGCTGGCTCTTTTATTCCATCCTTGGAAACTACGCCTTATCCCTGCAATTAAATCAGGAAATGGGCGTCACATCGATTCTTATGCAGCAAGACGCCCCAGCTGCTATCGCAGACATCTTTCACACGTTACCACTCGGGAAAGTCGTACTCGTTCTCTTCGCATTGTTATCAATCATCTTTCTTTCGACCACTTACGACACCTCTTCTTACATGCTCGCAGCTGTCACTCAGAACATAGTGAACGGAGAGCCAGCTCGTTGGAACCGATTGTTCTGGGCATTTGGATTGTCCTTGCCGGCTACAGGTCTTATGTTTATTGGCGGTTTAACCGCACTCCAATCTGTCACCATCATTGTTGCCATTCCTTCTATGGCCATGATGGTCATCCTTGCATGGTCATTTATAAAGTTAGCCAGAACTCATAAATAGACCCTTTATTTACCAAATACATTACGGACACAAATGTCATTTCCTCCCGAATGCTATACTAAGGTTGGTCCCTATTTATTTTTAACCCGTTTCACGAACAACCAGACAGGGTACTTGGGTAAAAATAGAAACGATCGGGAGGACATAGAAGTATGACGAAACGTCACTATGAACAATTGAATCAAGAAACTTTGATTCATATACTCGAACAAGTGAAGCAGCAGGGCGAAGGCTCTGATCAACGAGATATACAAACGGTAATTCAAGATTTATCAAAGAAACTCGCACAATCCGTTTCATAAAAAAGGCTCAGGAAGGATGTTACATCCGTTACCTGAGCTTTTTATTTATTCATACTAGATAAGAAATCTCCTAACGGGTCATCTTCATCTATGTCTTGTTCAGTCGAATCAAGATCTGCATGAAGTTCTTCCTGCAGGTCTTCGAAATTGAACTGGTCTAAATCTAAATCATCCGAAACTGCAATTTCATCAGTTGGCGTACGTTCTTCTTGTATCGGTTCTAGACTTCTCGTTTCTGGCTCTGTTTGCCACTGATTCTGCTGTATGGCTTCCTGTAGCTGAAGGGCTTCTTCAATGTCTAGCGTAGAGCTATTCATAGAAGAAAGCAGACTCATGGCCCGCATTGGGTCCATAAGAAGTTGGTAAAGAATGTTTCCAATTAATGCTTCAGAATGCTCATGCTTCAACCAATTCCGCTGCTCCTTTGTCAACTGCTTCGGTAGAGGAACAGTAACCGTCTCCCGCTCTCTCGCCATTGACTCATGGACTCCCTTAAGAGCAAACTGAGCAATTGTACTCGAGAAGTTACGCTTTTCCCGTTCCTTTAGCCTTTGTAACTGCTTAATCAAATGGTCAGGAGTATCCGATGGAAGTCGAAACGTAATGGATTGCCCCCGTTGGATTTCCTTAGTCTTGTCCCTCATTTAAATCCCTACTTTGATGAAGAGGTTGCTTCTGCTTTTTCCTTCTTTTTCGATTTACGAATGTTATCAGATACAAGTTTATAGTAAGCATTGGCCATCATCCAGATGCTCTCTGTCTCGTCTTCAAAGAACTCAATGTTAAAGCCATCCAGATTGTTGTTTAACGTTTTTATATACTCTTTAAGTACTGCGGAACCGCCCCCAACGAAATAGCAAATTTCTGATTGAGAATTACGCGCCCATACATTACGTAAGTAGCGGTATTGTTTCTTTGCAAGCTCAAGCAAGATTCGGTCAGTAATATCATGAACGCTTGTCCGGCTTCCTTTAACCATGATATGGTTACGATCGTTCTTCCTCGTAATGATATCCACGACATCACGACGACTATCGAGTTCAACTCCGTGTTTGGACCTAATTTCCTCACGAATTGCTTCTAGCGATTCGGCTACACCTAAATTAAATCCTTGTGCCTTATCATCGTCCACATTTCGATTGCGAATGACCGCAATATCTGTCGAAAGACCACCAATATCTTGAATGAGAATCTGCTTATCTATTAAATCTTTGTTAATCAAGTTTAATTGGTTGTCCATAACGAGGTTAATATAGGCAGCGAATCCTTCTGGATACACTTTCACTTCGTCAAATTTGATATTTACTTTGATTCCTTGATACTTCGGTGTTACTAGAAACTCAACTTGATGCACGGAGCCTAATAATTGAGCGCGATACCCTACGTCTTTCCCTTCTTTTACTTCACGAAGAGGAAGACCCGTTCCTAATGTATAATTTGCTTCCACTACATTATGGTTACGTTTAAACGCTTTTTGGTTTTGGTCTGAGACTGCATCAAGCGCTAAAGAAGCAAAGAGCATCACAAGTGTTTGATCTTCTTCTGATTTACTGCTACCTGGGTCTAGTTCAGTCGAATTTGTACTTTTTGTTGCTAAATTCCCAACTCGATAGATTGCGTTGTTCTCTTTCAATGCTGGTGAGTGTACTCGAATATGAATGTTGTCAATCGGGTCTTTCTCATCTAGTTCCTCAATTCCAATAACCGGTCGATCCTCAATATCCTGTGCAATGACATTCGGAATATATAATTCAGATTCTAACTTTCCAAAAATCCCTTTTAACGCATCATTACCTACATCAACAGCCGCTACTCTTGATTGAGTCATAGAAACAACCTACTCCTTTATTGTGAAGTTTTCTATCAAGTTAAATCATGAACTAGCTTAAACATATAAAGTTTTCAGAAAATAGTCAATGACTACTTTTGTCGTATTCTATTTGTATACATGTGTACAATTTGCAAACTACTGTTATAGAGCTATGTGTACGGGTTTGTATACATGTGTACAAATATGTATTCTTTTTGTTTGCACTTTGTAAACATGTGTACATTTTCATTTACATGTGTGCAATTACGTATACAAACAAAAAAATAGAACCGACACGTATGCCGATTCTATTAAATAATAGCTCTTATAGATGGATGTGTGCTTCGAACGAGTGGAGCATCTAGCGCATACAGTCGTTGATAACGTTCTTCCTTAGCTAGCAACTCTTCATGTGTCCCTTGCATGGTGATTACACCATTGTCTATGAATAGAATTTGTCCTGCGTCTTCAACTCCTAACAGATGGTGGGTAACCCAAATGAGTGTCTTACCTTGAAGGTGGGCTTTCAATTCATTCATTAACTCTCGTTCTGTAACAGGATCTAAACCGACCATAGGCTCATCGAGGACTACAATCGGCGTGTCTTGTAGGAGCACTCGAGCCAATGCAATGCGCTGTCGCTGCCCACCAGAAAAGCGTACACCAGATTCTTGAACATTCGTATGATAGCCATGTGGTAGGGTGCGAATCCAATCATCCAATTGAACCTGTTTACATATGTCATAAATTTGATCATCAGTAGCTTCAGGGTTACTAAGTCTTAAATTGTTCAGAATGCTTGTGTCGAATAAGTACGGGTTCTGTCCTAAGAAAGACATATATCGACTATAATCCTCATAAAGCTCCGTCGCTGACACCCCATTAATTGTAACCAAACCCCCGTTTGGAGAAATGGCTCCTTGCAGCAACTTAAGTATGGTTGATTTCCCACATCCACTAGGTCCTAATAATGCAACCGACTCTCCATGTTTAACGTGGAAAGATATTTGGTTTAACAATGGCCGGCTTTCTTCATATTGGAAAGAAACATCTTGAAACGTAATCGTAAACCGCTCACCTATAGCCTCGATTGGGGCCCTTTGATTAAGTAGAGCATTTCCATCACTCTTTAAATTGTCCAGTTCTTCTAGTCTTTTCACCGATGTCTCATACTTTGGAATGTCTGACAGCGAACTTGAAAGCGCAATGAGCGACTCGGTAATTGGCAAGAGTATGAGTAGAAATGCAGCCACCATCGTATGAGAGAGTTCACCTGTACGTACTTCCATCCCCGTCCAAATAAGCATGGTGACAACCATCACCCCAACTACAATCTGAGCAAGAAATGTTCGCCTCCGTTCGAAATTACGTTGTTGTAAATCCAGCTCCCCGAGCTTTCCCTCATATGCTTCATAGTCGTTCAACCATTCTTCTTTACGCCCGCTGAAAAGCCAATCCGCCATCCCTAGAATACCTTCAGTTAATCGGTTGTACTGTTCTGACCGAAGATCTTTCATGCGATAGGTACGTGACTTCTGCTTTGCCATTGATAGGAGAGGCATCCAAATGGCAAGTACGGAGCCATAAAGGAACATTAATACCGCCAGTAAGATGGAATGAAACCCTAATAATACAGAAGAAACAATATATAGCGTGACCCCAATAAATACAGGGAAAATTGTTCTTAGGTAAAGATTTTGAAGCTGTTCAACATCATCAGCAAGTAGCCCAAGTACTTCGCCTGTCTTTAACTTCTTCGTCATTGTAAGGACGTGCGGTTCTACAGATTGATAGAGTCGAAGTCTCATGTCAGAAAGAATTTTAAGAATGGTATGATGCCCAAGTAATCGTTCAACATAACGGCTAACCGCTCGCGCTATACTGAACGTTCGAACCGCTACAATTGGAATATAAATCATTAGAATAGTTTCTGGAATTGTCGCTGCTTTCGAGATTAAATAACCAGATGTAAACATTAAAAAGGCAGCTGAAAAACTAGTAAGTAGACCCAATAACAAAACCGCTATTAATAATTTACGATGTTCGAACAGGTAAGGTCGAATCCATGTACTCTTCCTCATAATGCTTCCCCCATTTGTGCACAGACTAATCGATAGTAGGCTCCTTGTTTCATCATTAATTGCTCGTGGCTTCCTACCTCAACAATGCTACCTTCATCCATGACTACAATCGCGTCCATGTGCAACATCCAGTGCAGACGATGTGTAGCAAAGACAACAAGTCGTTGCTCTAAGAGAGGAAGCATTTGCTGTTTAATCTCATATTCCGTTTCAAGATCTAGGTGAGAAGTAGGTTCATCCAATAATAGAATTGGACGTTGTTTTAAGAACGTCCTTGCAAGAGCAATACGCTGCGCCTGACCTCCGCTAATCTCCAATCCACCTTGCCCTATGATTTCATCTAATCCGTTAGGGAGGGTTTCAATCCATCTTTCTAATCCAGCAACTTTCACCGCATGTTGAACCTCTTCTAGTGAAGCATGAGGTGAATAGAGCCTTACATTCTTCTGAATGGAATCTTGTAGAATAGTTGGGTGTTGTGGAATATAGTGAAGCTGAGATTGCCATTGTTCTTGTTGAAGGTGGGTTAGCTTCTCTCCACAGAGCGAAAGGTTACCCTCGCTGGTTTCAAGAAATCCTGCCAATAAATCAATCAGGGCTGTCTTCCCAGAACCACTCTCACCAATCACACCGATTTTCTGATTCCCTTGAAGTGTAAGAGAGACGTGTTCAAGCATCGCCTGGTCATCATCTCCACGCACTGTAATGTCAGTAAGCGTAATGGCACGATTATCTTTCCAAGTGAAATCTTCAGGGAAGGGTTGAGGCTGAAACGATGGGGTATCCAGTACACTCTGAATAGACGCACCCGCTTCTTGACCATTTAATGTACTGTGATAATCGGTGCCTAACTCACGCATTGGCGAGAAGTACTCAGGTGCCAGTATAAGAACGGTTAAGGCAGGCCCTAAGAGTAGATCTCCTTCTGTTAGGCGAAACCCTAGGAATACAGCTACTGTGGCCACGGAGAGCATAGTGAAGAAGTCCATCGCAAATGACGAGAGAAAGGCCACTTTGAGTGTTCCCATCGTTGCTTTTCGATATCGCTCACTAACGCCTTCAATATTCTTATGGTGGCGTTTGCTTGCTCCCACATGCTTCAATGTCTCAAGCCCTTGGATGGAGTCAACGAAATGGTTAGAGAGGACGCGATAGGAACTCCATTGTCGATCTGCCTTTCGCTTTGCCATAAGTCCTAAGAGGATCATGAATGCAATAAGAATGGGGAAAGTGACCAATAGAATAATTCCAGATGTCACATCAAGTGAGATGACATAGAACCAAATCATAGGCGTAAATACGAGTAGGGCAATAAGCTTTGGCAAGAACAACTCTAGATACGTCTGGTACTGACGCACACCCTCAACAGATAAGGTGGCTAAATTCCCTGTCCCTGCTTTCTTCGCATGCCTAGGCCCGAGCTTGAACAACTTCGCAAGCAGTCCTTGCCTCATTTCATCTGCAGTTTCTTTAGCAACCCGTTCTACGAAACGAGTCTTAATGACATGAACGCCGTGCCTCCCGATAAAAGAGAGAAGCACGAGTCCAATCATTAGATACGCAGATTGCCCATTGAAAAGAGACGTAATGGCGTTAGAAAGCCACTGAGCCTGACATAGAATGAAAATCCCTTGACCAATCGTCATAACCGTTAACACTGTCCAAACGAATTTACGATTCTTTATAAAAGCGAGCCCTTTTCCCATTAGTAAATCAAATCCTTCGCATCCACTCGCTTACGGAACACATAATAACTCCAAATTTGATATCCAAGTACGAATGGAAGTAATGTGAGCGCCACAATCGTCATGACTTTCAATGAGTAAGCTCCAGACGCTGCATTGTAAACAGTCAGATTGTACGTTTCTGAAATAGAGCTGACCATCACTCTTGGGAATAGTCCAGCGAATATGCTTCCAACTGTGAGAAGAATCCCAAGTCCTGACATCGTGAAAGCAAAGCCATCCCGCTTCTTCGCAATAAACAAGATTGCAAGTGCGTAAGCAACCACTACACCGATGACCATTGGGATCGTGGCCATGCTGTTAAACTGGAACAAGTCAGTCTCCACAATGGATAAGCCTACAAAGACAACAAGAGAAGCAATCGTTGCTAAGATTACCTTCTGAGCCATTAGTCTGGCACGTTCTTGTAAGTCACCAAGTGTTTTCAACGTAAGGAATAACAGCCCGTGCAAATAGCAAATCAACGTAACTGTAATCCCACCTACAACGGTATAGAGGTTCACGTAATCGTAGAATCCTGCTTGTAAATTCATGTTCTCATCAATTGGCATCCCTCTTAACAGGCTTGAGAACAAGACCCCGAACAAGAAAGGAGGAAGGACGCTTCCAAAGAATACAACCCAATCCCACACTTTCGTCCAATTCTTGTGATCTACTTTACCGCGAAATTCAAATGCTACTCCTCGTCCGATTAAGGCGAGTAGGACAAAGACAAAGGGAATATAATAGCCGCTGAACATGGTTGCGTACCAGTGAGGAAAGGCTGCGAAGATTGCTCCTCCACCTGTTAACAACCAGACTTCATTTGCATCCCAGAACGGTCCAATTGTATTAATCATCATTCGTCGTTCTAGATCACTCCGAGCGACTAAGCGTGTGGACATCCCTACGCCAAAGTCGAATCCCTCAAGGAAAAAGAAACCGATAAACAATACAGCTACTAACAGAAACCATAGTTCACTTAATGCCATTACTGATACGCCTCCTTATCAAACGGATCCACGTGCACGTTAACTTCCTGAGGTGCGTCATAGTCTGCACCTTTCTTAATTTCTTTCACGAACAAATAGACGAGTACAATCGCCAAGATGGCATAGATGGTTGTAAAGGTAATGATTGAGAACAACAAGGACCCAACTGATACGTTTGGTGAGACTGACGCTGAAGTTGTCATGAGTCCGAACACCGTCCAAGGTTGACGTCCAATTTCAGTCATAATCCATCCCGCTGTATTAGCGATGAATGGAAAAGCAATCAGCGCGACCATAGACCGCAAGAACCAACGTCTTTCTACCAGTGTTTTTCTAAAGCTAAACCATAGTCCTAGAGCACTGAATCCAATCATCAACATTCCAGAGAACACCATAATCCGGAAGCTCCAGAACGTCGCATTGACTGGAGGAATATAGTTTCCTTCTCCATACTTTTCTTCATATTCTGCCTGTAGCGTATTCATCCCAGGCACGCTACCTTCAAGCTCTTCGTACGTTAGATAGCTTAAGGCATATGGAATTTCAATGTTAAACCGACTTTCCTGATTCTCAACATCCAATATGGAGAATAACGTCCAAGGTGCTGGATCGGCACTGTCCTCCCATAACCCTTCACTTGCAGCCATCTTCATAGGCTGTGATTCCATTAAATGCTGAGCCTGCCAGTGACCACTAAAGGCTACTCCAAGACCTGAAAGAAGGCCTACAATCATAGCGATGTTGAATGACTTCCGGAAAATGTTCAATTCTTGTTTCTTTAACATCTTATACGCACTTACACCCGCAATGAAGAAAGCACCAGTAGCAAGAGCCCCGAACACTACGTGAGGGAATTCCACTTTAAGTTGAGGATTTTGAAGAATGGCGAAGAAATCATTCATTTCAGCACGCCCATTGTTCATCACAAACCCAACTGGCTCCTGCATGAATGAATTCGCTGCTAAAATCCATAGCGCAGACAAAATTGTCCCGAAGGAAACAAGCCAAATGCAGAGGAGGTGAATCTTCTCAGGAAGACGACCCCACCCGAAGATCCATAAACCAATAAAGGTAGACTCCATAAAGAAAGCCAATAATGCCTCAATTGCAAGCGGAGCACCGAATACGTCTCCAACAAACCGAGAGTACTCACTCCAGTTCATCCCAAACTGAAACTCTTGTATAATCCCTGTCACTACACCCACTGCAAAGTTAATCAGGAACAAATGCCCCCAAAACTTCGCCATCTTCAAATAGATTTCTTGCTTCTTCACCACATACAACGTTTCCATGATCGCAACCAAAAACACGAGCCCAATCGACATCGGAACAAATAAGAAATGAAAAATCGTCGTCGACCCAAACTGAAACCTCGCTAAAAACAACTCACTCACCACAACGCCCTCCTTCACCCTGTTTTGACACAATTTGTTCAACATTTCACATATTCTTCTCAAAGAGAAACACCATCTGAATCATCTAAGGTGCCCTCACCCCCATTATGTGCCAAAAGCCCCACCAACGAACGACCCAAATGTGTCAGAATCATGGATAAAAAAGGAATGAAATGTGACAACGAAAAGCGGTGGGGGCGTTTAGACCCGGCAGGCATAAGCAAAGCAGCGCAGTGAAGTGCCCTTCCTTCACGAAGCTGAATTGCTTATGACCAGAGGGTCTGCCACCTGGAGCTAGACACAACGAAAAGCGGAAGCGGCTTGGTCAGGCACGGTAGGCTTAAGCAAGATAGCGCAGTGGGGGGCTTTTACCCCACGGAGCTAGATTGCTTAAGTCCGTAGTGCCTAGCCGCTGCAGCTAGACAACGAAAAGCGGAGGTCCGCTGCTATCCACCAAAAGCCGCCCGCTCAGCCACCACAATACTCCCCCACCAAAACAAAAAATCCAGCCAAATGGCTGGATTAATTAGATACAACAGAATTCGCACTAGGTGTGAAGTTCACAACTTCTAGATTCACCGGCGTTCCTGATAAGATATTTGCGCCTCCACCAGGTAGGGTGATGGCTAAAGAGCCTACTCCAACCCCTCCTGGAGTATACGTTGAGAGTCCTTCTTGCTGTAGTACCCCATTAATATACACATTGTAATAGCTGTTATTTGTCGCAAGTGCGGGTAAGTTAGTTGCTGTCGTTCCATCATCTCGTGTGAAATCATCGGTATCGATGGTCAACGTACTCCCAGCTATCACGAGTAACGCTGTTCTGTAAAAGAACTTTTCGCTATCAGGAGTCACTTCTACGGATGTAGAAACAGACGTATACGGCTTAATGATTTGCAAGGCCATCTCTTACCACATCCTTTACGTATTGATCGTCGTATCGGAAGCAGGCGTATAGTTCAAGACTTCTAGAATAATTGGGGTCCCAGCTAGAATAGACCCTCCCCCTCCTGGTACAGCAATATCAAGTGACCCAACAGCTGTCGCACCCGGTGTATACGTAGCGATTCCTTCCATTTGGGCGACTCCATTAATATAGACAACGAAGTAACTGTTATCTGTAGCAAGTGCTGGAAGTGTAGTTGCATTGTTCCCATCGTCTAGTAGAAAGTCCGCTGCATCGATTGATAATGTTGCCCCTGCAGCAGTCTCAGCTACAGTCGTGTAGAAAAACTTTGTATTAGATGGCGTGACGTTTGTAGTCGTCGTCGCAGATGCGAAAGGCTTAAAGAGTTCTAAAGCCATATCTTGTTCCTCCTCTTATTATCATTTCCTTACACTACATCCTATGTAGAGGCTTTCGTTTTGAAAAGGCGCTTGTACAGGATTTATCAACCAAAGAGCCCGATTTACAATAGATTTCCACCAACGTCTCACACGATTCATTTTTCTAAGGAATACAGTATGATATAGAAGCCTGAAGGAGGTTTGTCGCATTGAGAAAACAAACCAAACTCACCCATTCAGCACTTATTCGAACTCTAGCTGCCCCTAAGGGATGCCCGAATCTATATCCTCCCAACCCATTACCTCCTCAGCCCAAAGAAACGTTGATTAAAGCAGATGTCTACTATTACTACACTGTCGCAGATGGTACAAAGACCATCTACACTGAACGTGATGCCATCGTGGAATATGGAGACCAAGGCATCTTTCCGAAAGAACAATGTACGTATGTAAATCTATTCATTAACGGTATGATTCAACCTGATGCGGTTTATTCTACAGGGAATGGGTATCTAATTCTGCCAGAAGCCCCAGATGCCGGGGTGCCTATTATCTTGCAATTTGTCATAATGAAGATTTAAAAGGCTACTACAACGCGCGTAGTAGCTTTTTAATTTAAGTGCAGCGCTAACCTGTCAGCCTCGACACATAAGCATGAACGCTCACCTTCCGAATATGCTTAGTTACAGAGGGGGGAGCAACATGATAAACAAGTGGTTTAGCTCGTCTTATCTGAGCTCTAAGCAACTTGAAAAGGCGTTAAAGAAGCAATTAACGGGATCTAACGCTCTCCTATCCATTCCAGACCACGAGCAAGCTCTTGTTGAACACATCGCTAAACAAACCGCTTTAGCTAACGTTGATAATGTATCTAGAACGAAGGCCTATTTGGATTTCTATCTAGAGTTTCCTGAGATTACGTGGTCATTGCTCGCTCACTTTGTATCTAGAAATAGTGGGTGGGCCATGACAGATTTAAAAGGAGAATTTCTTCCTCTATTGCTATCAAAGCAAGGTTGTGAGTCTTTCTTCCATATGCTGGAACGAGGGAACTGGCTCATCTTTCAAGATGCGTATCCTCAATTGCTCTTGTATAAGGAAAGCAAGCGTCGGAAGAGACCACTATTCCATTTACTCCATTTCTTTGGTGTAAGTTCTTTTATGAACGTATGCTGGGGGCATTTCCTAAAAACCAACGACTCAGCCCTGCTTGCAAGAGCACTTATTATCAACGAACAACATTACATCGAGGAACGCGTCATCCAACATCCAACGTACAAAGAGAACGTCCTCGATTCTATGAACTTTCATCTACAAGAGTGGCTTCATATGACACATATCCTCTTTCCGAAGAAGCAGGTGGGAGATACAACCTTAACCGGTGCAGTCGTTGAGGACTTTGGTTCGCTGACGTCTCGAATTCGATTTGGTATTCAACTCTATCAGCTGTTATTCCAAATATCAGAGGTTCGAAAGCAAGCGGAACTATGGGCAAACGCACAACCCCATACAGGATCAAGGAAAGATTATTGGCCTCATCTGTTTACGACGACGAAGGAGACGCTTCCAGGTATCCTAACCACTCCACGGTTACATCATTGTCAGCTTAAGCTTGGGAAAGAAAGAGTGTACAGTCCTCCACTTCGACAAGTATGGAGTTGGGTGTCCCACCCTCATCCGGAACGGGAGGATTGGTTTGTGAGTGAACGAGTCATCGACACCCTCTTTCAAAACGAGCCTAAGACGCCTTCTGGAAGCATCCTTTCTTCCTATTGCAACAGCCTTTCAAAACTCGAATTAGCCGTTATTGCCAAAAAAGCAATCTTCCTTCAATCATAAGAAGGACTGCGCCAACAGGCGCAGTCCTCCTAAATCATGACACTCTTCTCAATCTGTTTCATTTCGTAGAAATAGCCTCTCTTGTCCATCAATTCCGTAAAGGTGCCTTGCTCAATAATCGCTCCATTCTCCATCACAATAATCTGGTCCATCTGTTCAAGCCCTGCAAGGCGGTGACTAATGAGGACAAGCGTATCCTCTTTCGCTAGCTCAAACAGACGACGATACACACTTTGTTCGGTTAGAGCATCTAAGGATGAAGTAGGTTCATCGAGCATCCACGTTCCTGCACCCTTTAGCATGGCACGCGCAATCGCTAAGCGTTGTTTCTCCCCGTCAGACAGATTCTCTCCTCTTTCATAGACCGGGTCTTCGAGACGGAAATGACCTAACTCCACGTCCCTAAGTGCTGCTTGTAAGGCATCGTCTGAAGTAGCTTCATCCGCCACTAATAAATTGTCCCGAATGTTCCCATAGAAGAAGTGATTCTCCTGTAACACCACATTCATCTGCTGCCACAAGGATTCCTTCTGAATGCGCGAGAAGGGATGATGATTCACAGTTACGTTGCCATCACGAAGTACATAGACCCCAAGTAAAACTTGGAGAAGCGTTGACTTACCAGAACCACTTGGCCCTACAATTGCCGTTTTAGACCCTTTAGGAAGATGAACCTCCACTTCACGAAGCGCTGGGCGGGCATCGTTCTCGAAATACAATGTACCCCTTTCCACTCCAAATGCTAGAGGACCTTCTTCTATAGAGGTTTCACCGTCTTTTGTATTCTGCCCTTCCACGACTGAGTAAAGACGTCTAGATGCCCTCCTACTCTCTTCCAGATGCGTTGGCACAAGTGCCATAGGTGTGGCGTTCTCAAAGGCGGTCAAGGATAGCATCACTAGCATGGCAAGGAAGATCCCATCAAGCTGACCTTGTGTAACCTGATAAGCGGCTACAACAAGCACTGTCCAGGAAACCAGGAAGGAAACAAAAGAGTTTGTGGATTGATTGGCCATCATTTCTAACCCTTGCCGGTCCTGTTCATCCTGATAAGAATTTGAGAAGCGTTCCAACTCTCTTTCTTTCTCATCAAGCTTCTGATAAATCTTCAAATCACGATGGCCATAGAGCATCTCTGTCACTTCTGTAGACAGCTTCCCTCGACGTTCACGAATTCGACTTTCTACTTTACGCTGCTTACTTGCAAAGAACACCGGAATGACGACACTTGTTAATAGTAGACCCACCAGTAAGACCAAGCTAACATAATAAGAAAAGAATAACGTAAAGAGAATCGTACTCAAGAATACAATAGCAAGTACAATAGGCGGATAGAAGACACGAAGAAAGAAGTTCTGTAATGTCTCAACATCACCTACAATTCGGGCAAGCAAATCTCCGCTTCGATACTTGTGTAAGACCTTTGGTGCGAGTGGTTCTAGCTTCTCATAGAACGAAACGCGTAACCGACTTATGATTGAGAATGTTGCCCGGTGTGAGACAATCCGCTCCCCGTATCGTGCAAACGCCCTGAAGAATCCAAGTAACTTTAATAACGCAATCACGACCATTAACGCATACAGCGGTGTGGTCAAAGCTGCCTTAGAAATTAAATAACCACTAGCTGCAAACAAGCCGGCAGCTGACAAGCCGGCTAATGCACCAAAGACAATAGATAGATAAACATCTCGCTTTTCAGTAAGCACGAGCTTTACGATTTGAGATAAATCCTTCATGATGTCCCCCCTCGTTGTACAGATACCATGGCACGGTAGTCATCTGAATCATTCATCAGTGCGTCATGCGTCCCTTCAGCAACCAACTCCCCTGCTTCCAAGAGGAGAATGGCATCAGCATCTTTGATGGTATAGAGGCGATGGGCGACTGTAATGACTGTCGCTTTCTTCGAAAGCTCGTGGATCGACTGTTGTAGAATACGTTCGGTATCTAAATCGAGTCCCGTCGTAGGCTCATCAAATAAAACAATGGATGGGCGCTTTAAGAAGGCACGGGCTAATGCCACACGCTGTTTCTCACCGCCAGACAATCCGCGTCCTCCTTCACCGACCGTTGTGTCCAACCCATCTGGGAGTTCTTCAATGAGGGATGTGAGACCCGCACTTTCAGCAGCTTTAAACACCTCATCCTGTGTAGCCTCTCGACCCGCGCCAATCACAATATTGTCATACAGCGTGCCAGAGAACAGATAAGGGTGTTGTGAAATGTAGCTCAAGTGCTTCAACCATTCGTGTTCCTCATAGTTCAATAGCGGCTCGCCATTCACAAGAATCTGTCCAGACGTTGGTTGAGCTAGACCAGATAGAAGATGTAGCATCGTCGTCTTTCCTGCCCCACTTCGGCCAATGATCGCTACGTTTTGATAGGGTTCAATACGAGCTTCCACATCCTTCAATGCACGTGCCTCTCCATCGTAGGAGAAGGACAAGTTTTGAAGCTCGATGCGTGGAGGTTCTTCTACTTGTAACGTTTTCTCACCCCATGTCACTTCATCGTCCGCCTCAAGCTCACGATAAATTTTCTCAGCAGCTCCTAGACTTGTCCGCCCTGTATGGAAAGCTTGTCCAAGACTTTTCAGAGACAAGTAATATTCAGGTGCGAGAATCAGGATGAAAAAGGCTGTGTAGAACGTCATCGTATCGTCTCCTACAAGACGGAAACTAATTTCAAGCGCAATTAGCCCAATGCTCAACATAGAGATGAATTCAAGCATGAGAGAAGAAGTAAAGGCAATCTTCAACACTTCCATCGTTGCATCACGAAAACGGTGACTGCTCGTTTCAATCGTTTCCTTCTGCTTTCTAGATTGGCCATAGAGTCTTAAAGTCGTTAACCCTTGTAACGTATCAAGAAAGCTGCCAGAGAATGAGGACAATTCCTCGAGCTGTTCTTCTGACTTTTCTTGAGTCTTCATTCCAATAATTGCATAGAAGAGCGGCACCAATGGAGCGGTAATCAACATAATAAGAGCTGAATTCACATGTAGAGAGAACGTCGCAATCAGGATTACTAACGGTATAATAGATGTTTGGACGACTTGTGGGATGTATTGGCTGAAATAGCTGTCCACTTCATCCACCGCATCCATCATCACGCTGACCTTCTGACCAGATTGTCCCTTAATTGAAGCGTGCACAGGCGACTTCGAGAACTTGGCGAGAAGCGTTTTCCGAAAGTAACGTTTCACCCTTGACCCTAGTTTCACCCCTGTACGTCCATGTACGTAGGTTAGAAGCGAACGAAGCAACATCGTTCCGGCAAGCCCTGCTAAATAAGGCGCTACATCTCGTAACGTCTCACCCTTAAAGAAAATTCCATCTACAACTTCTACGAAGAAATAAGCTTGGCCAATGACACTTCCTCCAATGAGAAGGCCAATGACAAATAAGAAAAGTTGCGTACCTCTATAGTGTCGAGCAATTTCATTTAATCGGTTCATATTCGCTATGATCTCCTTACATTTTGTAACGTTTCAAGAAGTTAAAAGTGATGATCAACGAATTAGTGAAACATTTCACAAAGTATAGATTTAGTATAACGCGAACGAGGAGTTCATGCACCTATCTAGCTTGAAAATTTTATGACATTCGGTGTACTTCATTATCTTTCTACCCAGATATTAAGGATTGTAATAGAAATCGAGCCAATCGAAACACTCATAATATAAAAGGCACTAGGAAAATTTATGTACAAATTGTTAACAATGGTTGAAAGTACTTGATAAAAGTTTGTGAAAGTGTGAACATGTAAATGTGAAATACATCACAAACTTTCCAAACGTGAATTGGGGGACTGACCATGAATCAAGAAAAAGTGAATCGAGTTGTTGTAATCGGAGCAGGAGCAGTTGGGAGTAGCTACGCATTCTCTCTAGTCAATCAAGCCATTACAGATGAGCTTGTCATTGTCGACTTAAATGAGGATAAGGCGATGGGAGACGCTATGGATTTAAATCACGGTAAAGTATTTGCTCCGAACCCAACGAGAACCTGGTATGGCACTTATGAGGATTGTGAACAAGCGGACCTTGTTTGTATCTGTGCTGGCGCCAATCAAAAGCCAGGAGAAACTCGTCTCGATCTCGTGAAGAAGAACGTATCTATCTTTAAGACAATCGTTGACCAAGTGATGGCTTCAGGGTTTAACGGAATCTTCCTTGTAGCTACAAATCCAGTCGACATTTTGACTTATGCCACTTGGATTTTCAGCGGATTGCCTAAAGAACGCGTGATTGGGAGTGGCACCATTCTTGATTCTGGTCGATTACGTTTCTTACTCGGAGAGTACTTTGATGTTGCACCAGGAAGCGTACACGCAAGCATTATCGGAGAACATGGAGACACAGAGTTACCCGTATGGAGCCGCGCTACAATTAGCGGAATTCCAATTAAGGATATCGTGGCGGAGAACGCGTCTTACCAGATGGAAGACCTAGATGAAATCTTCGTGAACGTTCGAGATGCCGCTTACCATATTATTGAGAAGAAAGGGGCTACCTACTACGGAATCGCTATGGGATTGGCCCGGATTACGAAGGCCATCTTGCATAACGAGAATTGTGTCCTCACTGTAAGTGCGTATTTAGATGGTGAATATGGAGAGAAAGATGTCTATATCGGAGTCCCTGCTGTCATCAACCGCTCCGGATTACGCAACATTATGGAAATGAAGCTGGATGAGACAGAACAACAACAGTTTAACCATAGTGCCACTGTCTTGAAAGGAATCCTAGCAGAGAACTTCTAGATAATTCGGACCTAACATAGAAAAGAGATGATTCTCATGTGGATGCAGCAGTATGACCCGTTTCAAAATGAGTATGTGAGCGCACTCGTCGCAGCCATCCCTATTTTATTCTTTCTGTTCACACTCGCCGGACTTAAGATGAAAGGAATTGTAGCGGCTGGTCTAACGCTTCTCGTTAGTCTAGCCGTCTCTGTCCTCGCCTTCGATATACCAATTGCACAAGCTGTTTCTGCCACCTTCCTCGGTGTTGCGAAAGGATTATGGCCGATTGGATATATTGTACTCATGGCGGTATGGCTTTATAAAATTGCTGTGAAAACAGGGAAATTCACTGTTATTCGCTCTAGTATCGCAAGCATTTCTACGGACCAACGTTTGCAACTACTCTTAATTGGATTTTCTTTCAATGCATTCTTAGAAGGCGCAGCCGGATTTGGTGTACCTATCGCCATTTGTGCAGCCTTGCTTGTGGAACTTGGATTTAGACCTTTGAAAGCTGCCGCTTTATGTTTAATCGCAAATGCAGCATCAGGGGCCTTTGGCGCCATTGGTATCCCTGTTATTGTGGGAGCACAAATGGGGAACATGGAAACAATGGAATTGTCTCGCACATTAGCGTTTACACTTCCTATGATCTCATTTGCTATTCCATTTCTTCTCGTCTTTATCCTAGATGGCTTCAAGGGGGTTATGGGAACGTTCCCAGCCTTGCTTGTCGTTAGTGGATTGTATACCGGTACCCAATTGGTCACGATCTTATGGCTAGGGCCAGAGCTAGCTAATATTCTCGCCGCACTCATTAGCATGGGCGGACTTGCCATCTTCTTAAGAAAATGGCAGCCAGCTACAATCTATCGTGAAGAAGGAGCTACATCTAATACCAACCAGCAATCATACAGTATCCTTGAAATTATTAAAGCTTGGTCACCGTTCTACATCTTAACAGCTACGATTACGATCTGGAGTTTACCAGCTTTTAAAGCATTATTCAGCGAAGGTGGCGCACTTAGCTTTACAACACGCTTACTAAAGACACCATTCTTACACGAGGAAATTGCCAAAACCGTACCTATCGCTCCAGAAGTTACGGCCTTGGAAGCCGTCTTCAAGCTTGACCTGCTCAGTGCAACTGGTACAGCGATTCTAGTCGCGGTTTTACTTACAGGGTTGTTCTCAAATGCTATAAAACTCAATGAGGGCTTCCAATCCCTTCAGGAGACAACGAAAGAACTTTGGATTCCGATTCTAACAATCTGCTTCGTAATGGGATTTGCCAGCCTGTCCAACTACGCTGGGTTGAGTTCTTCTATTGGACTCGCCTTATCTAAGACGGGCGATCTCTTCCCTATGTTCAGCCCGATTCTTGGATGGATCGGCGTATTTATCACTGGCTCTGTTGTAAGTAACAACGCATTGTTTGGACACTTGCAAATGGTGACTGCGAACCAAATTGCGACCACACCCGCATTGCTTCTTGGCGCCAACACAGCTGGTGGTGTCATGGCGAAGCTGATTTCACCACAATCCATCGCCATTGCCACAGCTGCCGTTAAACAGACTGGACAGGAATCCACGCTGTTCACAATGACACTACGCTATAGCATCGCATTGTTAGCCATCATTTGTTTATGGACTTACTTACTCTCTGTAGCGGTGTTTTAATAAGACTTGTGATCGCCAGGAGCACTCATTAAGAAAAGGAGCCACTAGTGGCTCCTTTTCCTGTTATGATAATGACTTCAAATACGTAGCAACCGTCTCGATACCTTTAGTGAAATTCTCAAGATGGAAATGCTCATTTGGCGCGTGTAAATTCTCAGATGGCAATCCAAAGCCCATTAGGACGACTGGAGCCTGCAACACCCGAGAGAAGTTCTCAACAATCGGGATCGAGCCTCCTTCTTTCGGGAAGAGTGGACGAGTGCCATACACCTCTTCATAAGCATCTGCTGCCTTTTGAATCATGGGGTCAGACGAATCAAGCGATACTGGCTTTGCCGTAATGAGCTTCTTCATGTTGGCCGTTGCCCCAGTTGGTTGGTAACGACGTACATGACCTTCTATTTGACGATACACTTCGTCAGGGTCTTGTTCTCCGACTAAACGACAGCTTATCTTGGCATGTGCCTCACTTGGTACAATCGTTTTAAACCCTTCTTCATGATGACCACCAGCCATTCCATTAATCTCAAGCGTTGGTCGAATTCCTGTCCGCTCCTGGAATGTAAACCCTTCTTCTCCATATAAGGATTGGAGTCCAAGGTCCTTTAACGTCTGCTCTTCATTGAAAGGGATTTGAGCGACCTCCTCTTTCAATAACTCCGTCGGTTCTGGAACACCTTGATAGAAGCCTTCTACCGCCACTTGACCAGTTTCATCATGGAAGGAATCAAGCAGACGCACGAGGCTGTGAAGGGCATTCGGTACGCCGCCCCCATATACACCTGAGTGAAGGTCCGTATTCGCTGTTTTAACTGAGAGTTCTAATGCTAATGCCCCGCGCAAGGATGTACAAAGTGCAGGCAGGCCAGGCTCAATAAACGATGTATCGGAAATAACGACCGCGTCCGCTCCCAATTTCCCCTCGTTCTGTTCGATATACGGTGGAAGGTTCGGACTGGCTATTTCTTCTTCGCCTTCAATGCAGAACTTCACATTCACAGGAAGTTCTCCTCTTTCATCAAATAAAGCTTCCATAGCCTTAATATGTAGGTAGAGTTGTCCTTTATCATCCGTCGCTCCCCTTGCATAGAGCTTCCCATCACGCACCTCTGGCTGAAATGGGTTTGAGTTCCACAAATCTAAAGGAGCAGCAGGTTGCACATCATAATGACCATAGATGAGTACAGTTGGCTTTCCTTCTGCATGCAACCAGTCCGCATACACGATTGGATGCCCCTCTGTCTCGACCAGTTCAACATGTTCAAGACCTGCAGACTGAAGTGACTCTGCTACCCATTCTGCTGCTTTATGGACATCTTCTTTATGTTCTGGCATGGATGAGATACTAGGGATGGAAAGAAAAGAAGTCAATTCTTCCACCATTCGTTCTTCATGCTTTTGAATATACTGAGATACACTCATCTCGCTTCCTCCTTTTACATCGTCTTCTTCTCATTATAGAGGACTCTATAAAGAAAAGCATAGCCATCACGGCTATGCTTCTCTCATCCTCGATTAGGATTGGTGCCCGTCATTAAAGATTACCATCTTACTAGCAACGTAATTAAAGACGACAACTAAGACATTTGTGACGATCTTGGCTAGCATATCGTCTTGTTGTGCGACGTCGATTAGAAGCACCATCATACCTAAATCCATTAGGTAAGATAGGATTCTAGCTCCAAAGAAAGGCCCAATTTCTCTATAGATGGAGCGCGAACTCTTAAATACGTACGATTTGTTCGTGAAGAAGGCAAACAACACCGATACGAACCATGCAACCGTCGTAGCAATCTTATAATCAACCCCGACGCTCACGAACAAATAGTACGTGATGATGTTCAGAACGGTCGTTAACCCACCGAATATAAGGTATAACAGCGCCTCTTTTTTCACTCCGTGCTTATTCATACATTCACCTGCTACTCCTCATTTCTAAAAGGTAATTCTACGTTTGTCTCTCGCTCTTCGTTGTACTCATCGATAAAGTAAAGTGGACGGCGCTTCGTTTCGTTAAAGACGCGTCCCAGATACTCTCCTATAATCCCAAGTACAATGAGCTGTATTCCACCGATAAATAAGATGGCACTCATTAAGGACGGATATCCTTGCACTGACTCCCCGAAAGCTAACGTTTTAAAGATAATCCATACCATATAGATAAATGCAAATAGTGATACTCCCATCCCCATCAAGGAAGATATTCGAAGAGGAGATGTGGTGAAGGACGTAACCCCTTCAATGGCTAAATCAACTAGCTTGCCGTAGTTCCATTTCGTCTCACCAGAGATACGTGGGTCGCGGTCGAAGAGAATTTCCTTCTTCTTGTAGCCTACCCAGCTGAACATCCCTTTGGTATAACGCTGAGTTTCTCGCAGTTGCTTCAACGCTTCTACACAGCGACGATCAAGAAGACGAAAGTCGCCCGTATTCTCTTGGATAGGCACTTGGCTCATACGCTTCAACGTCTTATAGAAGAGGCTCGCTGTCGCTTTCTTAAACCATGTTTCTCCTTTACGACTACGACGCTTCGCATAGACGTCGTCATAGCCCTCTTCCCAATACTGAACCATCTCAGGAATAAGTTCAGGCGGGTCTTGCAGGTCAGCATCGAGTATAATGACCGCATCTCCTTTAGCATAATCAAGTCCAGCAATCATCGCTGTTTCTTTCCCGAAATTACGAGATAGATTCACATATGATACACGCTTGTCCTGCTCGCGAAGCTGCTTAATAATAGATAACGTGTTATCTTTACTTCCATCGTTTACAAAGAGCAATTCCAGATTGTAGGTCGGCATCGTCGCTAGCACACTAAAGATTCGGTCATATAAATAATGCAACGATTCTTCTTCGTTATAGGCCGGCACTAATACGGTCAATGTTTTCATTTATGATCAATCCTTTTCTCCTTTAAAAATAAGCATATCTACATACAAGCTTCTTCAAATCTACATATAATTCGACATATAAAAAATGGAAACCCAACTAATAACTTTAACATGAAACCCTTCTTATTACACCCTCTTAAAGACCTTTATTTTAAGAAGGAGAGCTGCCAGTGGAATAGATTTCTACTTGCCTAATTTCATACAACCCATCTCCATTACTTAATAAATTAACGGAGAATCGTTTGTCGGTACCGTATACGAATACTAAGAGTTTTGATATAATTTACAGAATATTTATTCGTTTTAAGGAGCTGCCTTCTTCATGCGAAAATTATTCACGCTTGCTCTTTCCCTTATCGGTTGCGTGCTTTTCTATTATACGTTCCAAGCAGTGACTGACGTATTTTATAACGACTGGGATTTACCTGCTGCCACGGAGCAATCTAGTAACAAGCCAAGAGTTGTGTTGATTTTGAATGAGGTAGACCATCCATTTTGGGGACAAGTGGTTAATGGGGCTTGGAAACAAGCAGCTGTCTCTGAAGTAAGTCTCGAAGTAAGCGGTTCGTTTAGCAACGACCCGGACGATTTCCTACGCAACATTGAAATTGCCATCTATTCAAAGGTAGACGGCATTATTGTGCAAGGCAATGCAAATGAGAAATTTGAATCCTTAACGAAATTAAAAGCCGCCTCTTACGGCATACCGATTATTACTGTCGCACATGACGTTCCAAAGGAAGACAGCCTACGGAAAACGTATGTGGGGTCTAATCAAGTGAAAGCTGGTGAACAGCTCGCTCGACAGCTTATTCATGATATGGGCTCAAGTGGTGAAGTCATTCTGATGGTAGGCGATACATCTGATTATGTACAACAGCAGCGCTTGGAGGGAATTGAGAATTATTTAGCCTCTCACTCATCTATAACTGTGAACAGCCAATCTGTTGGGAACGAAAGACAAGGCGAGGTAATCACCGTTAGTAATTTGTTAAATCAATACCCTCACTCCAAAGCATTCGTAGCGGTGAACGGGACCTATACGAAAGAGCTTGTCGATGAGATTGAAACGAGGACGAACGTGGAACCCTATTTCATCTACACATTCGACGAGGAACGAGAGGCATCTTCCCTCCTAAAGGAGGAGAAAATCGATGGCGTAGTGAAACAATCTCCTGAAGCAATGGGCAAGCGGAGCGTAGAGCTCATGAAGAATTGGATTGAGAAAGAAAATGTTCCGCTTTCTATTGAGGGTTACTATACAGAAACGAAGCTCGTAAAGGAATTGACTGCCGAATGAGACATTTACAGAATAAGATTTGGTCATTAGCGGTTGTCGTACTCCTCATTATGGTTGTCATTTGGGTTTCTTTAACGTATTACAACGAGAAAATGCAGGATCAATATAATCAAATTCTAGAGCGATACCTCGTCATGAACGAATTAAGTGTGATGAGTCAGGAATTAGTGACCGCCCTAAATACCTATACGCTTCATCCTTCTAAAGAGAATTTAGAGAAAGTTCAACAATACAAGCATCAAGTTAACGATCGCACACTTGAAATGAACGCATACAAACACGTCGATAATGAAGCTGAATTGACAAACTATACGCATCTAGTTAATAGCGTCGTTGAATTAACAGACCAATCTATTAATTTTCAGCTTTCAGGTGAAACCGATACTGCGAAACTAGCACTGAGTGAAGCCCTTCATGTCTCTGATTACGTATCTGAACTCCGATTATCCGTCATCGACGCAGAATCTAGTTCCTATGACCGCTTCTATAGGGAGATGATCGAACGCTCCGAAGCATTAACGGAACTAGGAATCTGGTTACTCTTATTGATTATCTTGTTACTCTTATGCTTTACGTATTGGTTCTCTCAACGTATCACTAAACCCCTTGAAAGCTTAACTTACTCAGCGAAGCAACTTTCGAAAGGGGACTTTGATGCACAGATTATCACCAACTCAAAAGACGAAACAGCTATCCTGGCTAGCACATTTGAACAAATGCGGATTAACATCAATCATTTATTTAAAGAAATTAGACAAAAGGCTAAACTAGAGAAAGAACTGCAACAAAGTAGATACCTCCTGAAAGAAAGTCAGCTACTTAGCCTTCAGCGCCAAATTAACCCTCACTTTTTATTTAATACATTGAACACTCTATCGAAGAAAGCGTATATGGAAGGCTCTATGGAGACAAGTGACTTACTCGTCAGCATTGCTGACCTGCTACGCTACAATTTAAAACATATGGACCAGCCTACTGCCTTACGGGAGGAAGTCTATGTACTAAAGCAGTACGTCGACATCCAAAAAGCTCGATTCACAGACCGACTAACGTTCCATTGCGACATTGAGGAAACATGCCTAGATGTTCAAATTCCAGGACTAACGCTTCAACCAATAATTGAAAACGCTATCATCCATGCAGTAGAACCGAACGAAGATGGCGGAGTCATTACGTTTAGGGTGACCCACAATGAACAAAGGGTTGCGATAGAAATCGAAGATAATGGACCAGGGATGACAAGTGAGAAGGTGGATGAACTGCTTGATTCGAACACGCAAACAGTTAGTGAGCGTAGCACGGGTATAGGGTTTAAGAATGTCGTTCAGAGGCTTCGTATCTTCAATGGAGAGCATGACATAGTTCATATCAATAGCCAGCTCGGAATAGGGACTACGGTGACGCTATATATCTCAAAGGACAGAGGTGAGAAGAAGGATGATTAAAGTGCTTATTGTCGATGATGAACAGACAGAACGGGAAGGCTTAGAACTTATACTAACAAGACACTTTGAAAACCTTGAAATCCAACAAGCTAAGAATGGGCGTATCGCTCTCGAACGCGCAAGTACATATAAGCCTAATCTCATCTTTATGGACATTCAAATGCCCGGTTTATCAGGGATTGAAGCCATCCAAGAACTCCAACAGCGTGACTGTCACGCCAAGATCATTCTCGTAACCGCCTATGCAACCTTTGAGTATGCGAAGCAAGCTATGAAACTCGGTGTCCATGATTATATCGTGAAACCAAGTAAAATCTCTGAGATTGTGAAGACCGTTGAGAATGTATTGGATGTAATTAAAGAGGAGCAAGTTCAAGAACAGAAGCAGCAGCACACCCTTCAAGCGGCTATGTCCGTCTTTGAAACGGATGTTGTGACCCAGCTCTTATTTGATCATGTTCACGAAGTACATCTTAACCAACTCGTAGATTTGCTCCACATCCCCCTATCAGAAGATAAATTTGTGATGAGTTTACTAATCCCTGAAGGCGGTTCTTTAGCATATTCAAAGATTAAAGAAGCGGTTCGAGCATCAGGGAGCGGTTGGGTAGGCGCATTAAACGGGCGCCACGTTCCCATAATTGTGTTTCGGGATTCAAGAAAGTCCTATCGTCATCAGTCCATGTCACTCGCACAAGAAATACTGTCGATAAGCGCTAATCAGGAACATCAGTGGTTTATCGGAATCGGAGATGTGTACAAACCGATAGAGAAAATTAAGCATTCTTACCAAGAATCATTGATGGCTACAAGAGACTTTCAACAATCGAGGAAATACCAATATTATGGCGACCTTCCTACACTCACGCTCGACGTCTCCTCTCAATCCTATAAAGCTTATGAAGAGCAATTCTATGGTTCTATTCGAAATCGAAACTGGACTGAGCTACTTGCCCACGTCCAAGACAGTATAGATGACCTAGAACGGAACTCGGTCACGATGATGGTCGCACAGAAGCAAATCGCTGAAATGCTGTGGCTAATCTCATCCATCCTTGCTGACATGGGCGTATCAGTAGAACTCCCCATATTCTCTGTACAAGTAACAAGCTATAAACAACTCCGAAATGAAACCGCCTTTATGCTCGAACGAATGCAAGAAGCACATTACGAACATAGTCAGCAAACGGAAGGCGATATGATTGAGCAAATTAAAAATTACGTAATTGACCATGCCCACCAAGACCTGTCGCTTGAACGAATCAGCAAAGAAGTAGCACTTAGTCCGATATATATTAGTAAACTCTTCAAAGAGAAACTTGGCGTAAACTATATTACGTTTCTGACAGATTGTCGGCTCGAGAAGGCCAAGAAGCTCATGAGAGACTCAGAGAAAAGCATGAAAGAGATCTCCATTGAAGTTGGCTACCATGATCCTAATTATTTCAGCAAAGTCTTTAAGAAGAGTTACCATATGTCACCTACCGAATATCGAAAGAAAAACGTCATACGGTAAGTACGAAAGGAGCTAGGTTATGATCCGTCTCATACTGTTACCCACTCTTCTTATCTGTCTCGCTATGGCTACAGCCTGTACCCCTACGCGCGACGAAGCAGTAGACCGTCCTATGCCTACGCCACCTGAACCATCAAAGGAAACAATGCGCATTGAGGATTTAACGATTGGGTTCTCTATGGACACGTTACAAGAAGACCGCTGGCATAAAGATCGAACTCTCTTTAAACAAGCGGTGGAGAACGCAGGAGCAGAGGTGCTGATTGAAGTCGCCAATGGAGATGATGCGAAGCAAGTCTGGCAGACAGAGAAGATGATCGACAAAGGCATTGATGTGCTTGTCGTCGTGCCACATAACGCTGAGTCAATGGCAGCCATCGTCGAACGAGCGCACGATGCGAACATTAAAGTCCTCTCCTACGACCGACTTGTTCGAAACGCCGAAGTAGATTTCTATATTTCTTATGACAACGAGCAAGTTGGTACTCTTCAAGCTGAAGCAATGACGGCAATCGTTCCAGAAGGAAACTACGTTTACATCGGAGGTGCTGAAACAGATTATAATGCACACCTGCTAAAGAAGGGAGTCTTCGACGTGCTTCAACCGTACATTGAACGGGGTGACATTCGCGTGGTCTTTGATGATTGGACAAAGGACTGGGTGCTACAATACGCCAAAGAAAATATGCAGCTCGCACTGGAAGCGAATCTTGAACAGATTGACGCGGTTATCGCTGGTAATGATGCCACAGCTGGTGCTGCGATTGAAACGATTGAGAAGTATGGCCTTGAAAGGACCATCCCTGTAGCAGGGCAAGACGCCGACCTCGCTGGCATTAAACGAATCGTATCTGGCACCCAACGCTTCACCGTTTACAAGAGTATCGACAAGTTGACAGAACGTGCAGTAGAACTAGCCATCCAACTTGCGATGGGAGAAGACATCGTTCAAGACAAGACCATTAACAATGGCAAGATAAACGTCCCTTCCATTCTCCTCTCTCCTGTTCTCGTCAATCAGTCCAACATCACTGAAACAGTTATTGTAGACGGTTTTCACCAAGAAGCTGACATTTACGGCCCCTGACTATCAACGAACACGCGACCAACTTTCGTCTTGGTCGCCTTTTTTATGCCCCTTTAAACGAAATTCTACCCCTATGTTAAAAAAGTACAGACTAATACTAAATACCTACTATAAGAAAGCGGTTACATAAAAGGGTTCCCATGCTATATTTACAGTGTATTAGGAATTTATTTCCGAAAGGGGTCTTATTTATGGGGAGAAAATTAAAGGCACTTGGATTACTTGCGACGGCTGTTCTAACGCTTGGAATTGTAGGTTGTAGCAGCGAAGGAGCCTCCGGAGGCGGAGGAGGAGATTTGGACGTCGGTATCGTCTTACCAACAAAGGACGAACCAAGATGGGTCCAAGATGAAACAAGATTTAAAGACGCATTGGCTGATTCTGACTATACAACTGAAATCTTATTCAGCCAAGGGTCTTCCGCTAAAGAGAAAGAAAATGTTGAAACGCTCATTAGTAAGGGAATGGACGTCCTCATCATTGCTCCTCATGACGGCACAGCTGCTGGTTCTGCTGTTGAAGCTGCGAAAGACGAAGGCATCACCGTCATTTCTTACGACCGTTTAATTACAGATACAGAAGCAATTGACTACTACGTCACCTTCGACAGTGTCGCAGTTGGGGAAGCACAAGGACAATACTTAGTTGATAACGCAGATGGTACAGGCGTACCGCTATATCTGTATGCAGGAGCTGCATCAGATAACAACGCCTTCCTTTTCTTTGAAGGTGCATGGAATGTTCTTCAGCCAAAGATTGCAGATGGTACATTTGTCATCGCAAACTCTAGTGAAGCAGAAGCATTAAAGGATAAAGCTGACCTAAGCCGTGAAGAGCTTGGAAGCATCCTTGGCCAGGTAACGACGAACTGGGACCCAAGTGAAGCGAAGAACAAAGCTGAAACACACCTTACTTCAGCTGGTTCTGACTTGAAAGGAGACGTCTCCATTCTAGCTCCTAACGATGGTACAGCACGTTCCATTGCTGACGTATTTGCTACAGATGGCGCCATCTCTGACTACACCATCACAGGTCAGGATGCTGAGAAAGCCTCCATCCAATACATTATTGACGGCAAGCAGTCTATGACCGTATTTAAAGACGTTCGCACCCTTGTTACAGATGCGATGGGCATGGCCGTAGACGTATTAGATGGCAATACACCTGAAACGACAGCTACGTATGACAACGGCAGCATGGAAGTAGAAGCGAAGCAAACAGACGTCATCGTCGTCGACCAGGATAACGTGAAAGCGGAGTTAATTGATTCCGGATACTATGAAGCAAGCGAATTTAGTGGACTAGAATAACCACTTGCTTTTCTAGAGTAATCGCTAATCAGTTTCTACGCTGATGCGATTACTCTCTATTTAAATAAAGAGCAAGTACGGGGAGGTATAGCAGTGAGCGATTATATTCTAGAGATGAAGAACATATCGAAGGAGTTCACCGGTGTCAAAGCGCTCTCAAACGTTAATTTCAAAGTGGAACGAGGCGAAATCCATTGTCTCGTTGGGGAGAACGGAGCAGGGAAGTCAACGCTTATGAAAGTATTAAGTGGCGTGTATCCCTATGGAGAATACGAGGGTGACATTGTATTCGACGGCAACGTTCAGCAGTTTAACAAGATTAGTGACAGTGTTGAGACAGGCATCGTGATTATCTATCAAGAGCTTGCCCTCTTCCCAGATCTATCTGTCTATGAAAATATCTTTATCGGGAACGAACTGCAACGGAAAGGGGTGCTGGACTGGAACGAAGCGATTGTGAAATCAAAGGAACTCCTTAACAAAGTGAACCTACACATCAACCCGGAGATTCTTATCAAAGAGTTGGGAGTAGGGAAACAGCAACTCGTTGAGATTGCGAAGGCACTAAGTAAGAAAGTTAAACTTCTCATTCTTGATGAACCAACAGCAGCCTTGAACGACAAAGACAGTGAAAACCTATTAGATTTGCTGAGAGAGCTTAAGAAACAAGGTATTACCTCTATTATGATATCCCACAAATTGAACGAAGTGATTTCGATTGCCGATAAAGCGACGGTACTCCGAGATGGGCAAACCATTACTACGCTTGATGCTTCTAATAATGAGATTAATGAAAATGAGATTATTAAGAACATGGTTGGACGAGAGATTGAAGACATCTACCCGAAACGAAACATCCCAGCAACTGGAGATGTGCTACTTGAATTAACCGACTGGACGGCCTATGACTCGCGCATTGGCAGGAACGTAGCGGAGAACGTGAACTTAAAGATTAATTACGGTGAAATTGTTGGCATTGCGGGATTGATGGGCGCCGGACGCACGGAGCTCGCCCTTAGTATCTTCGGAAATTCCGAGAACTACAAAACCTCTGGACACATCACCATCGACAACCAACCTGTAACGTTAAAGCATACGAGCGATGCCATTAAAGCTGGCATTGCGTACGTAACAGAGGACCGAAAAGGAGACGGTCTCTTCCTCCTACAAGATATTAAACAGAACATCTCCATTTCAAATTTAAAAGAACTTGCAAATTACGGCGTCGTCAATGAGAACGAAGAAATTAAAGTAGCCGAGGACTATAGACAATCGTTAGGGATCAAGACACCTTCCATCCAGCAAACTGTTGGAAACTTAAGCGGCGGAAATCAGCAAAAAGTTTCGATTGGCAAGTGGCTTTACGTAGGACCTAAGCTTCTCATTCTTGATGAACCGACTCGCGGGATTGATGTAGGCGCGAAACTCGAAATTTATACGGTTATGAACAAGCTGATTGAGAGCGGGATGAGTATTTTGATGATCTCCTCTGAGCTCGGTGAAGTGCTCGGCATGAGTGACCGGGTCTACGTCATGGCCAAGGGAGAAATAAAAGGAGAACTATCAACGAAAGAAGCAAGCCAAGAGAAAATTATGGAACTTGCGACACAATAGGAAGGAGTGTAGACATGAACTTACTGAAAGAAGCAAGGTTATTAATTAAACATAATATTCGTGATTACGGCATGTACATCGCTTTACTTGTCATTATGCTCATCTTCACTATATTAACGGACGGGTTATTCTTATCGTCTAGGAACATTAGCAACCTCATCGATTCTTCTGGGTACATTGCCGTACTCGCTGTTGGGGTCATGCTGGTCATCGTTATTCGCCATATAGACCTATCCATCGGATTCTTGGCCGGATTCTTAGGTGCCATAGCCGCCATCTTGTTAGTGAACGTTGGCCTCCCGGTTTATCTCGTGATTCCGATCATTCTCATTCTTGGGTTGTTCGCAGGTTCCATTACCGGCTTTCTTGTTGCCGTTGTTGGCATCCCCGCATTTGTGGCAACACTAGCTGGCTGGCTCATCTACCGTGGCGCTTTGCTATTAGCGACAGAGAAGACTGGAACCATCATCGTGAACAACGATTCTTTCAACGCTATTGGGAACGGCTATATACCAGCAATTGCAACTGTAGGAGGGCTACATCTTCTTTCCCTCTTACTTGGTGCTGCAGCCATACTCTATTACATCTACACTGCAATTAAGAACCGTAGAAGTAAAGTGACTTACGGGTTTGACGTCGTCTCTCCTCCATTGTTTATTATCCAGCTCGTACTAGCCTCTAGTTTCATCGGCTTCGTAACGTGGATCTTAGCTGGCTACAATGGATTCTCCTGGACGCTTATCATCATTTTACTCGTCCTTATTGTGTATCACTTTATTACGACGAAAACTGTGCTCGGACGCCACATCTATGCAGTCGGAAGTAATCCAGAAGCGGCCCACCTGTCCGGCATTAACGTCAGTAAGATTACGTTCATCGTCTTTGGCTCTATGGGGATGCTCTCCGCCCTATCTGGAATTCTCTTCACATCTAGATTACAATCTGCGACCACAACGGCTGGAACCTTATTTGAGCTCGATGCGATTGCTGCCGCTTTCGTAGGAGGCGTTTCAGCTGCAGGAGGTGTTGGTAAAGTAACTGGTGCCGTCATTGGTGCTGTCGTTATGGCCACACTCGTAAATGGTATGAACCTCCTCGGGGTTGGCATTGCGATGCAATATATTATCCGTGGTGGTGTGCTTGCTCTTGCGGTAATCTTCGATGTCATGACAAGAAGACAGCGAGCGTAAGTTTGCTCTGTAGAAGGCTCAGCTCAGAAGCTGAGTCTTTTTTGATTAATTTTTATTAAATGAGAAAGAATAGAGATAAATGAAAAATGAAAGAAGGTGTAGAGAAGTACGAAACGAGGCATTCTGACCACCCAACAAACTCATCAGTTGACAAAAATAAGCATTTTCAGTTTTACTGAAAGTACATCGAAGAAGGAATCCCCATTGACATCAAATATGAATGTTATATAATAACACATAGTAGATTATAATTATTATAGATTACTAACTAAAATAATCTATAGTAAAACTATTAGGAGGAATTTAATCATGTCTCTAATCGGTAAAGAAGTACAACCATTCAACGCACAAGCATTTCGCAATGGCGAATTCGTAGAAGTATCAGAAGAAAACTTCAAAGGTAAATGGAGCGTAGTCATGTTCTACCCAGCAGACTTCTCTTTCGTATGCCCGACTGAACTTGAAGACCTTCAAGACCAATACGAAACTCTACAACAACTAGGTGCAGAAGTTTATTCTGTTTCTACAGATACTCACTTCGTACACAAAGGTTGGCATGACAGTTCCGAGAAAATCAACAAAATTACGTATACAATGATTGGTGACCCAAGCCAAACAATCTCCCGTAACTTCGACGTTCTAAACGAAGAATCTGGCCTAGCAGATCGCGGAACATTCATCATCGACCCAGATGGCGTAATCCAAACAGTAGAAATCACTGCTGACGGAATCGGCCGTGACGCTAGTCAGCTAGTAAGCAAAATTAAAGCAGCACAATACGTGCGCAACAACCCAGGCGAAGTTTGCCCTGCAAAATGGGAAGAAGGTTCTGAAACCCTTACACCAAGCCTAGATCTAGTAGGTAAAATCTAAGGAGTGAACAACACATGCTTGAAGCCGATATTAAAGCTCAATTAAACCAGTATCTACAACTATTAGAGAGCGATATCGTGCTAAAGGTTAGTTCAGGTTCAGATAAAGTATCAACAGACATGCTAGCTCTTGTAGAAGAGCTAGCTTCTATGTCTTCAAAGATATCTGTTGAACAAACAGAATTATCTAGAACGCCTAGCTTTAGCGTGAATCGCGTTGGGGAAGACACTGGCGTTACATTTGCAGGAATCCCCCTTGGACACGAATTCACTTCACTTGTACTTGCACTACTTCAAGTGAGCGGACGTGCTCCTAAAGTAGACCAAAGTGTCATCGACCAAGTGAAAGCCATTAAAGGTGAATTTCACTTCGAGACGTATGTCAGCCTAAGCTGCCATAACTGTCCAGAAGTAGTACAAGCCGTTAACATGATGAGCGTCTTAAACCCGAATATCACCCACACTATGATTGATGGCGCTGCCTTTAAAGAAGAGGTAGAACAAAAGAACATCATGGCAGTCCCTTCCCTACACCTCAATGGTGAGTTCTTAGGCGGAGGACGCATGACAGTTGAAGAAATCATGGGTAAAATCGTAGAAGGCCCTTCTGCAGATGAATTTACAGAGAAAGAACCATACGACGTTCTTGTTGTAGGTGGTGGCCCAGCTGGTGCCAGCGCAGCCATCTACGCTGCTCGTAAAGGAATCCGTACAGGAATCGTAGCTGAACGCTTCGGCGGTCAAGTGCTTGATACGATGAGTATTGAGAACTTCATCAGTGTTTCCCGTACAGAAGGACCTAAGCTTGTTGCGAGTCTTGAAGAACACGTGAAAGACTACGAGATTGACGTGATGAACCTTCAACGCGCTCAAAAGCTTGAGAAGAAAGACATGTTCGAACTTGAACTAGAGAACGGTGGCGTTCTTAAGAGTAAGAGTCTCATTATTTCAACTGGTGCTCGTTGGCGCCAAGTGAACGTTCCAGGCGAAGAAGAGTTCAAGAACAAAGGTGTCGCGTATTGCCCACACTGTGACGGTCCACTATTCGAAGGCAAAGACGTTGCTGTAATCGGTGGCGGTAACTCTGGAATCGAAGCAGCAATTGACTTAGCCGGAATCGTGAAGCACGTTACGGTACTTGAATTCGCTTCTGAATTGAAAGCGGACCAAGTTCTACAAGAACGCGTGAACAGCCTACCAAACGTAACGATTCACACAAATGCTCAAACAACTGAAATCACAGGAGATGAGAACGTAAACGGTATTACGTACATCGACCGTGAATCAGGCGCTGAGAACCATGTTGAGCTTCAAGGGGTATTCGTTCAAATCGGTCTTCTTCCTAACACAGAATGGTTAGGCAATGCCATTGAACGCAACCAAATCGGTGAAGTTGTCATCGATAAGCACAACGCAACAAGTGTTCCAGGCGCATTTGGTGCTGGTGACTGTACAGACGGTCCACACAACCAAATCATTATCTCTATGGGATCTGGTGCGAACGCTGCTCTAAGCGCATTTGATTACTTGATCCGTAACTAATAGAAAAAAAGTCGCTATCTTCTTTGATGAAGATAGCGACTTTTGTATGAAAGACTCTTGAGTTACATCTTTATTTTCACTTAGCGCTCTTTTCAGCTGCAAGCTGTTTCTTCAAGGAAGCTAATTCTTGCTCTAGGGTTTCTAACTGGCGTTCCATAGAAGTTGTATTTCCACCGGCGGACTCCATCTTCTCCAAATCGCCTTGAATACGAGCATAATCCGATTTAATGACACTCAATTGTTCGTTAAGTTCGCGTTCGTTCATTTTCCCATCCCCTTTGTTAAGAATCACACAACTTTACTAACACTCATCTATCAATAGCCAAGTCTTTGGTGGTGTAGGATGATGACGACCTGTGCGAGTCGTCCCCTTGCACTTTTCTTTAGATACTATTATTGTATATAATGGTTGAAATCTAGTCTAACTAGAAGTAGGATAAATCATTTTCACTTTTTAATTTTGGGAACAAGTTTCTCTTAAGGAAAGGGTTCAGATATACTATGAAAGAAAATTTTTGGCATGAGTTGCCGAAACCGTTCTTCGTTCTGGCTCCTATGGAAGCCGTAACGGACGTCGTGTTTCGACATGTCGTAAGCGAAGCAGCTAGACCAGACGTGTTCTTCACAGAGTTTACGAATACAGAGAGCTACTGTCATCCGAAAGGGAAAGACAGCCTACGTGGACGCTTAACGTTCACAGAAGACGAACAGCCAATTGTTGCCCATATTTGGGGAGATAAGCCTGAATACTTCCGACAAATGAGTATCGGAATGGCAGAAATGGGCTATCGTGGTGTCGATATCAACATGGGATGTCCTGCCCCTAACGTTGCTACGAAAGGGAAAGGGTGCGGTCTTATCCGCCGTCCTGACGTTGCAGCAGAGATCATCCAGGCGGCGAAAGCCGGAGGACTACCTGTAAGTGTTAAAACCCGCCTAGGCTACACAGAAGTAGACGAATGGCACGACTGGTTGAGACACCTACTAGAACAGGACATTGTGAACCTGTCCATCCACCTTCGTACGAAGAAGGAAATGAGTAACGTAGATGCTCACTGGGAGCTTATTCCTGAGATCAAGAAACTTCGTGATGAAGTCGCTCCTCATACGCTCCTAACGATTAACGGAGACATCCCTGACCGTCAGAAGGGACTTGAGCTCGTTGAGAAATATGGCGTAGACGGCGTCATGATTGGACGTGGAATCTTCCACAATCCATTCGCCTTTGAAACGGAGAAGAAAGAGCACACAAGCCAAGAGTTGCTCGACCTCCTACGTCTACAACTAGACCTACACGATAAATACTCAAGAGAACTAGAACCACGCCTATTCAAACCACTACGTCGCTTCTTTAAGATCTACGTACGTGGCTTCCGAGGAGCAGGTGAACTAAGAAATCGACTAATGGAAACACAATCGACTGATGAAGTTCGCGCATTGCTCGATGAATTCACTGAAGCTGGTGGGATTAAGGAAGAGGAAGGATTCACAATTTCTTAAATTAGTTCCTATACGAAAGAGGAGAGCCCCTAAGCTCTCCTCTTTCTCATTTAGATACATTCTTATACCTCTTAGAGTAAAGAAATTCGGTTAGAGGAAGGGTGACGAGGATCAACCCCACCGTAACAAGTAAGGGGTAGTTCTCACTATCTGAGAAGAAATATAAAATCGTTATGGAAGACATCATAATTATGTAGTAGCTCATCCTCGAACTCTTCGCTTTGATTTGCTTATCAAACTCATTTTCTTCCTCATTCTCATAAATCTTTCCCCATGTAACATACTTCAGAATGAAATGGAGAAAGAAGAACGAGAAGAATAAGAACTTCCCATCAAACTCCTGTGAGTTGAACCATTTATCGACCACTATGGATAGAGATGCTACGAATCCAATGACAAAACTGATAAGACCTATAAATCGCTTCGTCTTTTTACTTAGCTTCATGGAATGCTTCCTCACTCTGTTCATTAGGATTTACTTGTAATTATTCTTCGGCCCTTCATCCATTATCACTTCTACCATATTGGAAGAACCCATCTTAAGTTTCGGTCGGAACTCCGAATTTGGTAGGCTATAAAGCTCTAATGGACTTATGATTACTCCATCATCCGTGTTATGAAGAATACCAGGTACACACGTATAAATTCGGTCATTGTTATTCGCGTTATCAGAAGAAACCGTAACAGACGTTCCATTATGGTTATCAATGCTCATCGACACGCGGTACCTATAGAAGGAGCCTGTTCCATTCGACTGTGCCGAATAAACGACTGGAACCACTGCCAGAATGTCACTTGTTAATCTTAATTTGATTACTTCTTTCTTACCAGACCAGAAACTTCTACCGACATCACCCATATGCTCCACTGCACCGTTCCCATAACGGCTTAGTGGGGGTACGTCTTCTGCACCAAACATCGCTACATCGACCTGCCTACCGTCCTTCGTATAGACCAATGCATAGATATCGTAATCTGTCCCAGTCTTCCAAGAAACTGTAGCCGTAATCTCTGGTGTTTTATCAATGATGACTGGCTTTTGACCTTTGGCGAGGCTGACCTTTCCTTTCACTTTCTCTAAGTTAACGGGTGACTTATGTTCCTTGTTCTCCGTTACAGGTTTCGATTTCTCTGCCGGTTTAGGAGCGGCTACAGGTGCAGCAGAGCCTTTCTGGTCTTCAGCCTTTACCTCTACGCCATATAACTGACATAACCCCTCAAGACCAGAATTGAATCCACGCCAGACTGACCTCGCCTTTGTCTGGCCATTTCTTAAGTAAAGTTCCAGCACGACAATTCCATTCTCATCTTGAAAGCTATTCGGAACAAGCTGAATCGTAGCATTATTGGTACCAATCTCAGCCTTTAAATTCCTTACATTCGAGAAGCCCGCACCATGATCTTCCGTTAAGGTAATTGCAATCTTGCTAATCCCTTCAGGAACCCTATTCATGTCAAACTCCATACTATGTACAACTCTACCTCCCGCTTCTTGTGTGGCCAGTAGGGAAGCAACACCTGAAGAGCTCTTAGGTTGATTATAGAAGATGATCCCACTATCCCCTTGAACCTTACCCGAATCCGTTAAGAGGAAAGCGGTTAAAGAAACATCGATTGCTGCCGATTGATCGTAGCTAACCGTAACCTTCCCACTTGGAGAACTTAAAGGCGCATTTGCCCCCATTTGAAGCGTTTGACTCATGAATACCACTCCTTATTGAATATGCGATTCTTTGATGTTCTTAATGAATCCTATCTAATCTTGTGAATATTAGTATGCAGTTTCTTATGTAAGAATCTATCAAACTACCTGGTATATCATAACAAATATTCCCATGAACGTGTATATAAAAAGGGACAACGTATTAAAACCTATACTGAAGTATTAAAGAGGATAGGAGTACGTTTTTGAATTGGAAGAAGACTGGTCATAGCAACAACTTCGTGAACAGTTCTGTATTAAGAACGGTGCACAATTTGCAAGTTGGATAGAGAAAGACAAGACAATGGATTCTTTGGAAGACCACCTTTGAAAGTGGAATAACAAACATCTTGTCCACCATCAATTAATCTTAGAAACCATTACAAGCGCCTTATCACTTTCTGTAAATCTACATAAAGTGATAAGAAACTGTAATTAACGGAGGGTTGGTATATGTATTGGGAAGAACCCATCAAAAAAAAACCTATTTGCAAAGATACTGTTCAATACAATGTAGCAAAAATCATTAAAAGCGGAAATTCCAAAAATAAAATTAATGTATTCCCACATTCTGTTTCGGAATCTAAGTCAGCTGTCAAAGCTGACACAGAGCAAGAACAAGAGCAGGCAATTATAGAAGAAGAGGGATAGTGAAATCTACACCCTAGTGAGGAGGAGTTTCAGTTGACACAAAAAAATGAGAAAGAAAAAAAATGTGAGAATCTCGCCATTATCCAAGATAGTGGGAATTCAAATAACTGCATCAACATTTATTCAAATTCAAAGGCCAATGTTAAATCTGCAGTAAAGGCAGAAGCTGAGCAAGAACAGGAACAAGAGATTGACTTCTAAAAGAGGGGGATATTTGGATGAATGAAGAAAAAGACTACCCTCATGAAGAGAAGAGCCGACGAAAGGATGAAGAAACGTACACCTCCCAATCTAAAATTCACAGCAGCGGAAACTCACAAGTCGACCTCCATATTTCAATTGATATAGATGTGAAACCTATAGCATTTGCTATGCTTTATTCACTGTTAGCAATGAAAGAAGTCACAGCTGAAGAATTTGAAGAGGCGATTAAGAGAATGCAGGAACTATAAGCTATATAGAGGAGAGATTATAGGTGTGTAATACTATTGGCATACTTGGTGGGATGGGACCTTACGCAACCGTGGACATATTTAAGAAGATTGTAACGAACACAGACGCACGCAATGACCAAGAGCACCTTAAAATAATTATTTATAACAATCCCACTATCCCACCACGTATACTTGATTCCACAACGATTAACACCCCCTTACCAGAATTAATTGAATCTGCGCAAATATTGGAAAGAGCTGGCGCAAGCTTTATTGTTATGCCTTGCCATACGGCGCATATATGGTACGAGCAAATTAAGAATGCGATTAAGATTCCAATCTACAGCTTGATTCATGAAACGACAGCTCGCATCAAAGAAAGCTATCGAAATGCTCCGAATAAATCCTTGCTCCTACTGGCCACTCAACACACCTTATATTCCGGACTCTATCAAGACGCATTCAGTGACTCGGAATTCAAATTAATCATTCCGAACGCACATGAACAGGAATTGGTAGATAAAACGATAGCTAGAGTCAAAAAAGGACAGCTGAATAAGGAAACAGTGCTTGAACTTAATGACATGATTAACTCTTTTTACGCTCAAGGGGTTTCTATGTTAATGGGCTGTTGCACGGAAATCCCTTTAATGTATCCCTTCTTCAAAACAGAGATCACATTACTTGACCCAACCCTCTTGTTCGCAAAGTTCGCGATACAAGAGGCTTTATCCACTACAGAAGAATCGGAGGAAATGGTATTGCCGACTAAGCTTAAGCATGACAACGGAGGTGACAGAGAGTGAATCCTTTACGATTAGACATCCCCACGATAGCTATTACAGGAAGCTCTGGGAAAACGTCTACCAGAGAAATGCTGACTTCTATACTTGATTTGAAATGGAACGTATTAAGGAACACCGGAAATAAAAATCTTCCTGTGCACACAAAGAGAATTGCAGAGAGCTACAATTCCACCATTGATGCCATTGTATTGGAGCTAGGAATGGGTAAGCCAGGCGCCGGCAAAAAACACTGTAGTGAACTACAACCTAATATTTCAGTCATTACAAACATCGGTACAGCTCATTACGGTAATTTAGGCAATAGTTTGCAAGGGACCGCCACCAATAAATCTGCTTTAATTAAATTCATGAAGCCAGACGGACTGTTACTGTTGAATGGTGATGACCAGAACTCATTACTGCTTGATACGAGCACCTTTAAAGGACAGATTGTGAAAGTTGGAACAAAATCAAATGCTGATTACCGAGCCAGTCACATTCGGTATGTCCCAAATGGAATGAAGTTCAATGTAGAGCTAGATGAAAAACGCGAGGAACTATTTCTCCCCACATATGGACACCACAATATTGAGAACGCCTTATTTGCAATTGCCATCGCTCATCTATCTGGTTTCTCTGCTACTGAGATACGAACAGGTTTAGAGAATTATAAAGTACCGATTAAGAGATTAAACACATACCAGTTAAAGCATCATTCTCTCTTAATTGATGATACAGTTAACGCTAATCCTCATTCTATGCATGCCGCCCTTGATGTACAACAGGAATTGGCTAAGGGGCATAAGCGGATAGCGGTGTTTGGAAGCATGCTTGAATTAGGTGATTACTCTTTAGAAAGTCATCTAGAAGTTGGGGAATCGGTTATGCATAAAGGGGTGGACGTCCTTCTCACCTACGGACGCGCTGCTAAATCTATTGTAGAAGGTTCTATTCGTGCAGGGTTTCCTCCCGAACATGCGTTGCACTTTAAAGACCGGGAAGACTTGCACAGAGAATTGAGAAAGAGAATGGAGGCAAACACAGTAGTGCTTGTAAAGGGTTCAAGCGCCATGAATATGCATAAAACCGTGCAGTTTATTAAAGATCGCTACATTCACACCATTTCTATACACCCCACAGTCGATACGAACACACTACAAATAAGCTCAGCGACACTTGAGCACCTCAACCTTGAGCAACAACAAGTCATTCTTCACTTCGGTCAACTAGAAAAGACGCTAGAGGTAGTTATCAACGATGAATTGAAGCTAGGAGAAATCTTTATCCCTCAAACTCTATCTAAAGTAGTGACAATTCCACAACTTCCTTATGACTATTATTGGAGCGGCAACCACCTCCACCTAGGGCCGGTGATTGGAATGATTGTGTACCAAAGGTATATCGACGACCCTTCCCAACAGCTTCTCCGCTTCGCAAACTACAAGGCGCTTAACGGGCTTATTTATTTCTTCTTCCCAGATTCACTAAATAAGGATAAGCGAACAATTTCCGGATACTACTTCAATCCAGAAACCAACTCGTTTGAATGGAGTACCTTCCCATTCCCTAATTCAATCTTTAATCGCATCCCGTTAAGACTTTCAAGATACAAGTATTTGCAAGAACAACTAGGAGATACACTATTTAATTATCCTTATGGCAATACTGACAAGCTTGAATTCTGGAATATGATGCATAAGCAGCCTCGCATTAAGCACCATTTGCCACTGACTAAGAAATATACATCTGTAGATAGCGTATTGAAAGCACTAAAAAAATGCAATGCCGTCTATCTTAAACCAGCTTCAATGTCCGGTGGAAATGGAATCTTCCATGTTAAACATCTAGAAGAGGGATACCTATGGACAGATATCGAAGGGAACCGCACAAAAATAACATCGAAAGAGCAATTTGAGAGAATTCTTCGTAAAGAACTAGTTAAGAAGAAGACCTATATTATTCAAAAGGAAATTGCTACCTTTAACAAGGAAGGGTATAAGATTGATTTTCGTCTTTATATCCAGAAGGATTATACAATGAAGTGGAGATTCTCTGGAATTGAAACGAAAGTCGGTCACAAAGAAAGCGTAATCGCCAATTCTAAGAAACGACATGCCATTATCCCGGGAGAAGAAGCACTCCAACGTTACTACGGTTTAACCCGTGAAGAGGCAGTAAAGAAGATTGATGAAATCACGTCGACCTGTATAGGGATGATCAAACTCATGGAACGAAAAGGGCATAAGCTAGGAGATGCCTGTTTCGACCTCGTAGCTGATCATGATTGTCATTTCTTTGTCTTAGAACCCCAGATTAACTACGCCGCAGAAATCAAACAATTCAGAGATAAAGGCGAACGAGAGGTTCTGCCCGCTATCCTTCCAACTCCGCTTGAATACGCCAAGGCATTAGCAGGATTTTAAATAAGTTGTGCTGCTGATTTCACTTAAAGTTACGTATGCTAAACGAACCTAGCAAGGGATGAGATTCCTTACTAGGTTCGTTTATTTTGCCTCTATTTATGATACGGTTCACCGTAACGTTAAATAGGGTAAAATAAAAAAAGCAGGTATTATATTACCCGCTAACAACATTGATAGAATTTGACACTTCATTTATATATTCCCCGTTACTGGTCTCAATTTTGAAAATATGCTCACCAATATTATGAAATTCAATCTCAAAAGAATACTTGAAATATCTATCCTCTAAACTATTCAATAGAGAGTTCCTAAGATAATAATCATATCTTCCAGCATACAATACACTATTGAGGGGTTGATTATTTATATATATACTACATTCTTTATCAAGAGTTAATTTTACCTCAGGGTGACTTGCAAGATTAACTGTGGAGTTAGTGTAAATATCAACACTAACTCTTCTGTTTTTGAGTATTTTCCCACCATTATTTTTAGGATAAAAAGAACATTGAATTGCTGAGTGTTGATTGTTAGTATCTTTTCTGATTAAAAAAGCACTCATCTTAGCTCGTTCTATATTTAATTCAGAATCTTTATCTTGTATTTTGTTAATCGACACTTGTATTATTACTGCATAGAAAATCAAGGCACATATCCAAAAAACATACAGGAAGTTATTCAGATTTCCACCCAGTATTGACCCAAGTATAATTAAAGAACTCGTAACAAGAATATTAATTATTGTTGTGAATCGCATTAGCAATTTCCTTTGTGAACTTTATCAAGTACTCTTCATCACTGTTATCCACTGAAATTTTACCTTTTCTATATATTGAAACAAACTGATCCTCCACAAGTAATGTTACACGATCTAAGGTATAATTCTCCGCTATTTCGTTAAACTCTTTACCACTTACAGAGTTCAGAAAATAATCAACCTCGTTTTCGTCAACATACTCTAACCTTTTAATAAATCCATTAAGGTAACTGAAGAGCTTGACAAAGTCATTATTATTTAATGTTTTTAACTTTATTGCTACACCAGCTTTTGTTTCAACATGTTTCACCAAATCTTCTCTATATTGATCAATAGTCTCCTCTAATAGAAAATATTCATTATCAATAAAGAAGAAGCAATTTATAAATTGTCTAAAAGGTAAATTCATTTGATTTCCAACCCTTTTAGTTCCAACCTGATATACATCTTCAATATTATAAACAATATGAAACATACCTGTTTCAATTTCATTGAAATGAAACAGGTTTATATCATCATCGTTATTTTTAAAGAAACTCATCTTATTACTTGATAGCCTCTTTAGTTTTTTGGGTTTATCAACTTGATATAAGGAGAAATTCACTTTTATACCTCCTCTTTTAGCCCCTTCAATATACCGAGTAAGTATAGTATAAACTCTTCAGTCGGCGACCCACCTAATTCATCCTCATCAATAACAATACGGTGCCCTTGCGAATATAGCTTTACAGTAACGGTATTCGGAGCTCCAGGTGCATTGTATGGGATTTCAAATGTTATGTGAGACATTTTTCCATGCTCTCTATAGTCTTCATCAACCTGAGAAGGAAACTGATCATCTGCAGGATCTATTTCGTATGAGACTCTCCTTGTGCTATCGCCATATCTTTCTATTTTATCCAGTTTAGCAGCAGTCCAATCAAACCTTCCTTGAATCTTTCTTAACAATTCATTATCAAGACGAAAGATCGTTGCCTCAAATCCCATCTCTTCAATTAGAGATTTCACTTTGCTTTTTGTACCCTCTTCACTTGCAAAATCAAATTTAATAATGAAATCACTTTTTTGAGTTATCATCATGAAGGATTTACTATAGTAATGGTGTTGAATTCTCTGAGTAGTGAAATTATCATTTATCATTCTGGCTTCGTTATAGTAACCTAAACTGCCTTGGGAAGCGCAAAAGCTTTCAACAACTTGTTGGTCGTTTCTTATTTGAAAATTAGGACTTATAAAACCTTCGCCGTTAATCCCGCCTTGGCCATCAATAGGTGCCCTATTTTCAACCATTCGATTCCTCAATATATCTAAATCCAACTGCCCGTCTTCTGAAAAAAATAAATCTAATTGTTCAGCTGTATTCAGTGTAAAAAAATTAAAAATGGCCATAAGTTCCTCCCCACATTGTAAACAATTTGTTTTTCTTCTTTAATTCAAGTATGTCGGTAATATCTGAATTGTCAAGAATTATCTTACTGTTTTCATAATGGTTCAACAAAGCAGTAAGATAAACATTAACACAACTGTTAGAATTCAGTTATTTAGGGCACTAAAGCTCTTTAACTATATCTTCATCTAATATTTCTTTTCTGGACTCCCAGTCAGGCATCAAAGCATACAACATCTCATAGAATTTATTACTATGATCATTATATTTAAAATGGATAAGCTCATGTAAAATAACATAATCTATACAAGTCTTTGGTGCCTTAATCAATTCAGAATTTATTTGTATGATATCTGAATCAACTAATGCAGAGCCCCAACGAGCCTTCATCGAACGTATTTGTAACATAGGCTTCCCAATTTCATACTTACTAATCTTGGAATGAACCTTTTCCAAAGATTCATGAAATATCCTATCTGCACGTTTTTTGTACCACTCATCAATAAGGCGCTTTTTTTTAACTACATCATTAGGGTTTTGAACATATAAATGGATAAATCCCCTAAAATACTTAACGCCCTCATCACTTTTTTCATCCACTTGCTTCACACGCAATCGATACTGTTTGCCAAGATATTTGTAAGACTCACCGCTCACATATTCGCGTTCACTTTTTCTTTCTGGTTGCACTTTAGCAAATTCCCTTACGTGCTTTAAAATCCACGGTGCTTTTTTTTTAACCAGACCTTCTATAAAATCGAGTGGAACTCTTTCATTTGCAGATACTATTACAGACATATCTGGCTTAATGTTTAAGTTGACATTTTTAACATTCTTCCGTTCAACTTCAAAAACAATTCTTTTATTACCATATTCAATTTGGTGTATACTCATGTTTGTCAGCACCTTAATAACGTCGTAATGCTACAGTTTTAATTTGTTCAATTAACTTATCAATTTGATCAAAATCTAGTTCAATACCCTGTTTGTCAGCAAACTCATACACTAAATCATCTAATGCTTGTTCAATGCGATTATGAACATCAGTATTATCATGCCAGTCAACTTTAGTGTGCTCACGTATAATCCCATCCATATCTAAGGCCAATTCACCAACAAGATCATAAGAAGTTTTTTTCTCATTTATTTCATTAAATGTATCTTTAGTTACACCATAAAAGGCCTGAGCATTACCATTACCTTTTATATTAGATGGATAATTATCTTCAGAAGCACCTTGACGATATTCTTCTTTCATTTTGTTCATTCTTTGCCAGTATTCTGCTTCGTTGATTCGCTTTTCTTTATACTCGTCTAAAGCTTGCTGAATACGTTCCGAAAACTTCTTATAATACGCAGGGTTCTCTTCATATTTTTCATTAATACTTTTTGTTAAGCGAGTACGAATTGCATCAGCTTTCGCACGTTTGGAGCCTAGACGATCCATTTCTTCTTCAAAACGATCACGATCCAAGATATCAACTGGATTTGTAATCTGCATCATATCCTCTGAAGAAATGTACTGATCCATTAATTTTTGCATCTTTGCTTCATATTCTTTATGATCAATCGTATCAGAATATCGCAACTTAACACTTTTCCTTAATTCCTGGAAGAACTTTAAGTCACGTTTGTATTTATTTAGTTCCTCTTGTCCTATTGAATTATAGATTTGTTCAGACTCAAGGGCGATAGCTACATTACGACCGAACTTACTCAATACATCATAGAAGTCATCTCGTAGCTTTTTATCTTCTAATAAAACCTCATATTCTTCTGTGTCTTTTTTGTTTTTAATTGGTGAAAATATTTGCCATAGGTCAGAATGATGCTGGCGTATCTTTCCAACAATTTCAACAACATCATGAATAGCACCTTTTAAATCATTTGGATCAAAATTTTCTAATCCAGAACCGCTATACATTTCCATTGCATCATCCAACTTCTCTAACAAACCTCGGTAATCAATTATGACACCATAGTCTTTGCCTTCATATAAACGATTTACACGAGCAATAGCTTGAAGTAAGGTATGCTCTTTCATAGGTTTATCAATATAAAGAACAGATGCTTTTGGTGCGTCAAAACCAGTTAACAGTTTATCGACTACAATCAGTATATCGATATCATCTCCATTAACAAATTCATCTTTAATTGCATCTTCATATTTATCCGCATCACCATAACGATCCATCATTCGCTTCCAAAATTGCTGTATCTTATCTTTAGAAGCAACATCAACCGCTTCATGTCCTTCTCTTTGGTCTGGTGGAGAAACTACAACAGCACAGTTTAAGTCTTCCAATTCTTCAAATGCTTCCAAATAACGGATTGCTTCTATTTTACTGTTCGTTGCTAGCATCGCCTTAAAGTTAGAGCCTTGTGTTTTATAGTTATCCAAGAAGTGATTATTAATATCAAATGCAATGGTTTTTAATCGTTGATCTGAAGATGCAATTCGTTCAAACTTACTCCATTTCTTCATTACTTGATCTTTTTGCTCATCATTTAGATGGCGTGTAATCATTTCTAATCGATTATCAATTGCTTTTTGATTTACTGTCTGTTCAACCATTCTCCCTTCATACAATAAAGGTAAAATAGCCTTATCAGCTACACCGTCTGCAATAGTATATTGGTGAATCAGTTTTCCGAACCGAATCATTGTATTCTTCTCTTTTTTCATTAAAGGTGTACCGGTAAATCCAAGGTAAGAAGCATTTGGAAATACTTTCTTCATCTTGATGTTCAGTTCTCCATATTGTGTACGGTGACTTTCATCAACTAAAATAAAAATATCCTTTGATTCTATCGGATCTTGTTTTTTTGATGCTGTGTCAAACTTGTGCACTAGAGTTGTGACAACATCAGCATTATTATCATTAATTAGATTGATAAGGTGCTTACCTGTGGATGCCCGACTCGCTTTAAGTCTTGAATGATTAAACGTTTTATGAATTTGTTTATCTAACTCAACTCTATCCGTTACGACAACAACCTTTGGACTATATTCCCAAAGTTCAGATAAAATATATTTAGCTAACATGACCATTGTAAGTGATTTCCCGGAACCTTGTGTATGCCAAATAACACCTGATTGGCGATTTCCATTTTCGTCACGTTGTTCAATAGTTTTTATGATCTCTTTTATAGCAAAAAATTGTTGGTAACGTGCTACCTTCTTAACATCTTTATCAAACAATAGAAAGTAACGTGTAGTATCTAATAAACGTTCTGGATGAAATAGAGATATTATATTTTTGTCTTGTACTGTAGGTATCCGATCCGAAACAACCTGATTTAATTGATTTTGTAACCAGTTAACATCTTGCTCTTTCCACACAGACCAAAACTTCTTTGGTGTATTACAAGTAGCATATTTCGTTTCATTTTTATTCGTTGACATAACCAACTGAACAAACTTAAACAAATGCGGCGCATAGTCTTTACCTTGATTACGAATCATTTGGCTAATACCTTGTTCCATTGAAATGGATGCCCGCTTACACTCAATTACAGCAAAGGGGATACCATTTACAAATAAAACAATGTCAGGGCGAATAGTATCTTTGCCATCTTGTCTTTCAACGGAAAACTCCTCAACTATGTGAAACACATTTTTATTAATATTCTCCCAATCAATGTATTGAATCGAAAATGATTTTCTTGATCCATCCGATAGATTTTCTGTGTAACTTCTACCCAGCATTATAGATTCATAAATTTTTTCATTAGTTTTTACTAGTCCATCTGTTAAGGATTCGTCTAAATCACGGATAGCTTGCTGTATATTCCCTTCACTAAAAGAATGTGTAATACCTTTATATTCATAATCATTAAGCTCCCGTAATTTTTGTTCTAAGACATCTTTTAATAATACATTATAAAGGTTTCCCCTCATGCGTTCCGCTTCTTCTGAAGGAAGTTGATTATAGCCTAGCCCCTTTAGAACCTTAACTGCAGGAGTTTGACTTATTGTCATTTCATCATAACGATTACTTTGCACTTTCCCACCTCCGCTGTAATAAAAGAAAATCAGGTAAAAGATGTCATACCTTTACCCGAATCTTTCCTGTTAGTAATAATTGAACTAGACCGTTTTTTTGTTTTTTTAACTGGTCAATATTTTGTAAAAGTAACTCAATATTCTCATCTATTTTAGAAAGAATTTCTGCAATTGCTACTTGTTCATCATAAGGGGGTAACTTAACTTTGAAGTTTTCAAAAGTTTTTTTATTAATTATTGCTGTTGCACTTCTGCCTGCAAATGACTCCAACCGTTTTGTATCCTTTTCCAATTTATAATATAAGAACTCGTTAGAATGGTGCTCGCTAGGAAAAACAGCATTTATCTGCTGGTTGCAACTGCCATCATTTCTAATAATAGCATTTTTCCCTATACTTGCTATGCATGTTACTAATAGGCTTCCTTTTGGAACGTAACGACCTTTCTCTAGTCCTTTTTGTGTTAAATATCTTTCGCCTTTTGTTACATATTTAGAGTCACTTATATCAGTAGGCGTTATCCAAGGATAATGTCCTCCTTCGTAATATTCTTTATTTTTTGTACTCGGTGTGTTACCTGTTACCACTTTACTTAGTTCTTTTATCTTAAATTCTTTCCAATCACCATGAAAACCTGGTAATCGAACTTCAGAAGTAAGTAACTTTTGGATCAAACCTCTTTTTTGCTCCTTTCTCTGATCAACTAGCTGTTCTTTTAATTCAATGGCCTTATCCCAAGTTGAGAGTATATCTGCTATTTTTTTTTGTTCTTCGATTGCTGGGACTGGTACAACTGTTTCTCTAACCTGCTTCAAACTTATTTGAGGATATGCTAAACCTGTCTTAATTAAGTTATAATATCTACGTATTTCTTTTCTATTTAACCAATGATAAATAAATTTCGGATGAACTTTTTGATTTTCAATTGAAATTTTTGCGAGATGTTGGTTTATGTTCGCCTCTTCAATATCCTCAGGGATAATAGCTACTCGACCAAGATCTCCAGTAATTGACATAACAATGTCACCTGAATTAATTTTGGATCTTTTCAGGTAATTATGTGCTTCCTCTGATATATAATTATATTCTCCGTACCTGAATTTCCCATTTTTAACACAGTCACTCTTAAATAGAAATATACCATGTTCTACCCATGGGAAACCGTATGTTGTTGGGGTAGCACCCTTAGTAATAAGTGTAGCAATGTCTTTAAGGTAGATAGTATCCCACTCTTTTGGAATTTGACCTATCATTTTTATAGTTTTAAATTGCATTATTAACACCTACAATCCAAGATTCTTTAAATATTGTTCCATTTGCTGTTCTACGCCTTGAAGTTCCGACTTAATATCACTAATATTTTTCTTTACATCTTCCATGTTGATGGATTCTTCTTCTTCAAACGTATCAACATAACGTGGAATATTAAGGTTATAGTCGTTATCCTTGATTTCACTCATTGTTGCCAGATATGAATACTTATCAATTGTTTCATAATTTAGGTACGTTTCAACTATTTTTTCAATATCCCGTTCCCGTAATTTATTCTGGTTCTTACCTTTTTCATAGTTGCCTTCTCCAGATGCATCAATGAATAATACATTGTCTCGCTTACGATTCTTTTGGAATACCATAATACAAGCTGGAATTCCTGTTCCAAAGAATAACCCTTCAGGCACTCCTATTACAGCATCTAATAGGTTCATTTCTATTATCTGTTTTCGTATTTTCCCTTCGCTGGATCCTCTAAATAGAACACCATGAGGTAATATTGTCGCCATCCGACCTTCTTCAGCCAATGAATGTAACATGTGCTGAACAAAAGCATAGTCTCCTTTAGAGCTTGGAGGAACTCCCCAATCAAAACGACGATAAGGGTCTAAAGAAGCATCCATTTTGAATTTTTTATCATTTGTTGTATCATCAGCAAAACCCATTGCCCACTTATCCAAAGAGAATGGAGGATTAGCCACAATTCTCTGGAATTTCATTAATTTATCATCTTCTAAATGAAGAGGATTAGCTAATGTATCTCCCCACTCTAACTTAGCATCATCGATACCATGTAAGTACATGTTCATTATTGCTAAGGAATGTGTCTGACCATTACGTTCTTGACCATATATTTGCACCTTTTTATTTGGTACTTGATTAGCAACTTTAATTAATAATGAACCAGATCCGCATGTTGGATCGTAGATTCGGTCATTTTCTTCAGGTTTCACTAGGCGTGCTAGTAATTCAGAAACCATAGAAGGTGTAAAGAATTCTCCACCTTTTTTACCTGCGTCACTTGCAAAACGTTCAATCATATATTGATAGGAATCTCCAATTACATCTTCACTACCAACAACAGATGGTTTTAATGTTAATCTATTAAAATCCTCTAATACGGAACGTAACATAGAGTTACGGTCTTTTGCCTTTCCTAACACTGACTCAGAGTTAAAGTCAATGTTACGGAATACACCTCGTAACTTGCCAGTGTTCTCATTTTCTAATTTCTCTAATGCCTTATTAATAATTTCACCGATTTCTGGATCATTACGTTTACTATATAAGAAATCAAAGGTTGCATCTTCTTCTAATACAAAACGTTCACGAGATAAAGCGCGTTGTATTCGTCGCTCATCTCCATCATATCTTTTTGTGTACTCTTCCAAGTGCTCTTTATAAGCATCACTAATATACTTCATGAACAACATGGTCAGTATGTAATCCTTATAAATACTTGAATCTATTTTTCCTCTAAACGTATCTGCCGCTTGCCACAAAACTGCATTAATATCTTGTTGTGTTACTTTCTCACTCATTAAAATTCCTCCCATTATCCTTGTAATATTTGTTGAGAAACACCTTTAAACCAATCCTCTTTTTCCATGATTAACTTCTGATAAAGTCTTTTTTCTTTACGATGAAGACTTAACATCTTAATCAATGCTTCTTGATTATCCAGTGATAGCATTTTTATAGAAATAGTTTTTAACACATTTTTGTTCGTGCTAAGAATCCGTGTACCTGATTGTGACTTTGCTAACTCCCGCTTAATAGAATCCCTGTTTAAATACCAAGCAATATATCCAGGCAACACTTGAGCATTTTTCACTTTAATTAATACAAAATTAGATGGAACCAAGAGATTAGCCTGGTCTTTACTTATGTAAACAGCAGTATTTGGATCAGATAACCGCATCACAATATCGCCTTCTTCAGTAAAATAACGTGGACTTAGTTCGTCATTACTGTGAAACACATCAAAGGGGTGATCGTTAAATGTTCCGTCTTCTTCAATATTTCTTAATGTTAATAAGCGATATGTAGCTTTTACTTTAAAATCCACTTCCGCTTTTTTCCTTGTTAGAACTAAACCAGTCTTGATCTCTGCAATATCCTCAAGTTTCATTTTACACCCACTTCCATTTTGTTATATTCAATATTTAACAAGTGTTATATATAACTTATAACATATTTTTTTATGTGTCAAACGTTGATTTTAGCCGATATGACTAAAAAATAATATACAAATTCTCTGAGTACCTGCATGTATATATGAAAAGGGGTACCCATCCGTTTCATGCCCCACCCCTCTATATAAGACCGTCATTTATCCATTAGCGATAGATGATGGTCTTTTTTGTATTTACAGAGACGACTTGCGTGGTGAGAGGAGCGCATTTGAAAGGAGGTGATGTAAATGAATCACACTATCAACAGTCTTAGTAGAAGCCAAGAAATTAGATAAGTGGGTTGCTGCTAAATATCTAGTGGAGTATGGGATCTGTGAAGTTGGTCTGATGCAGCTCGAAGACGACGGGTTGTTATTAGTCAGTGATCGGAGAGATGAAGGAAAAGTATTGGAGCTGACATTGAAAGGTTATCACCACTTTAAGTAATAAAACTAGGAGGAGAGAGTATGAAGATGAAATTCAGAAGATACCAAACCCAAGATTCTTTTGAAAACGGTAAAGATTTATCAAGAAAAGAGGTAGATGAGCTTCTACTTTCATTAAAGCAACAGCTTGAAGAAGTAGACGAAGAAATCCTTCTCATTGTCGAAAGAAACGATTACGTTCAGCTAGTTCAATTGCTCAAAAGACGCAAACAACTATATAACCTAATAACTGCTGTAGAAGCTTCACATAAAGATGATGATCAATCACAGTCAAACAAAAAAGGATTGCATGAGTACCTGAAAGACAGTGCTACTTTCACATCGGCAAAAGGTGAGGAGATGATCAATAAATGGTGTGAAGCGATGGATAAATTCAATGATGGGTCACAACAGTCGTTATCAAATACCGTTGAATGGTCACATTCCATGTTTTCTAAAGGTAATCAACTTCAACATCAAATCGGCAGTTCGGTGGTTCGACAAACCGCCAGAAACCTAAACATTCTTGCACACATGGTTCACAAAAAATCTTAAGTCATTGAAAGGAGGTGAAATCAGTATGAAGAATCGTCAAGGTAATATTATTCAATTTTACGATAAAGAGAATGTCGATAAACAGTCGTTACCCAATATCGTCGTTTCATCTTCAGAATCACAACAGCGTATCCAGCAACTACAAACGTTTGTGGATGACGTGATGGTAAAGGGAGTTGACTACGGTTTAATTGATGGTTTCTCTAAGCCTACGTTACTGAAGCCAGGTGCAGAGAAGCTATGTGATGTATTCGGATTCTCTAAGACTGCAGACGTCGTCAATCGTATTGAAGATTGGGAGAAAGGTATCTTTGCTTATGAAGTGAAGATGACGCTCATCCGCAAAGATAACAAAATCATCGAAGCAGAAGGGCTAGGTTCCTGCAACAGCAAGGAAGCATCATTCCGACAACAGGATGCCTATTCTATCGTCAACACCATTTTGAAGATGGCGAAGAAACGGGCGTTGATCGACGCTGTCTTATCCGCAACACGATCCAGCGGCATCTTCACTCAGGACATTGAAGATTTTCCAAAAAGACAGACGTCAAACCAACATGCAGATAAGGTGACTAAAGCTCAGCTGCAGATGATCTTCAACATCATCGATGAGATGAATCTGCCGACGGACGTTGCCAAAGAAATCATGCAGATTAGTTTTAACGTCGATCGAAGTAAAGACTTAACCAAGAGTCAGGCCTCGGACTTCATCCAAGATTTACTGGCATTGAAAGAGGTCAGAAGTTAAATGAATACAACAGGTGATCACCCATGGATTGCAAATGCAGTCGATGGCTTTTTTAATGCACAAAAAAGATGAGCTCATCGGCAATGTGAACTCATCAGACAACTTTTCTATATCAACAGTATATCGAATCAATAAGATTCACTCAATCAGGAGGGACGATCGTCGTCTCTCCTTTTTTTAATTACAAATAAACTGGAGGAACTTATAATGAATAACACTATCGATAAAATGACATTCAAACACTTGCTTGCCACATCTACGAGAGAAAAGGAAGACAGCTATGTCGTAAATGAGATCTTCACTCGTTATCCATCAGTCAAAGAGCTATTGGATGTTACAGAAGAAGAGCTTATGCAGATCAAAGGGATCGGCAAAGTGAAGGCTGCTCAGATCATTGCTGCTTTACAGTTGGCACGTATGAACCCATGCCCGTCTGAAGACCGTTTTACGATACGCTCACCCGAAGACGCGTATGATTATCTAAGCGATATGCAACATCTTGATCGAGAACATTTCGTCGTCCTTGGACTGAATACCAAGAATGAGATACTGTTCAAAGAAACAGTATTTATCGGTTCGTTGAATGCTTCCATCGTTCATCCAAGGGAATGCTTTAAACACTTGATTCGTCGTAGCTGCGCCAGTGCTATCGTCGCTCATAACCATCCTAGTGGGGACGTAACTCCAAGTACGGAAGATGTAAACGTTACGAAACGACTAGCTGAAGCCGGGAAGATGATTGGTATCGAGATACTGGATCACCTTGTCATCGGCCATGAGAAGTATTCTAGCTTGAAAGAAAAAGGTTACCTCTAAACACATGACAAAAGCCAGTGAGGATGGTGTTATTCATCATCTTCACTGGTTCTTTTATCAATACAACAGTAAAATGGGGTAAGTTTTGGAGATGTTGCTCTTTTTTCTCTATGCTCCACATCAAGACCACCTAGAAACGTTGTCATATCAGCCTTTTTATTTTTTATGCGCATTTTACACAATAAGGAAATCCACTAAAAATGCCATTTACTTATATATATACACGCTACATAGCAAAATTGTAACATTGTAACGCAAATTTATATGAATTATTTATGATATGGCTCGTTCTTCTGGATTTTGAATGCCCGATAGATCTGCTCCATTAATATCAGCTTCATCAACTGATGAGGGAACGTCATCTTCGAGAAGGAAAGCTTTTGATCTGCACGCTTCAATACATCATTACTCAACCCATTTGATCCACCGATGACGAATGACACTTGACTCTTCCCATGGATGCTTAACTGCTCCATGTGTTTAGCTAGATTCTCAGATGACCATTGCTCACCCTGTAGATCCAGAACAATAACGTACTGGTTTGGCTTTATTTTATTTAAGATCCGCTCCCCTTCTTTATCCTTCACCTTAATCATTTCTTTCTCACTCATTTGTTCAGGGGCCTGTTCATCGTTCACTTCATCCATCGTCAACTTGCAGTATGGGCGAAGACGTTTCTCAAACTCAGTGATACCCTGTTTGATGTATTTCTCTTTAATCTTTCCGACACTTACAATTTGTATCTGCATATCCAATCACCTCATTGTAACAGTTAAGCATACCCATTTTGAAAAGTACAATAGGGTATGCTCTTATCATCAGCAAATCAAAGGGGTAAGAAACTTTTTCTTAGAAGAGATGATACGTTCTTTCTCCAATTTATATATGAATTCAACATTTTTACCCTGTCTACTATTTACATAGTTATATATAAAGTGTTCATATTGATGAACCATACCATCATATATTTTTTCTTTAAGACTGTCGCTTATCAATGTTATTGTACATTCACCTTCTTTAGAGGTTGGCAATGTTACATGATAACGCTCTGTACGATCAATTGACAGCTTTACCCCATGCAATGTTAGATATTCATCAATTGTAACCTGGGCTATCGCTAAGATATCTTGTGTTGGGAAAGTATCTATCACTTTAACTACAATACTCATAATGAATTCACCTCCAGATTACACAAAATTGAATGCTGTTAGTATTGATGATAAAATCAAGGTATTCAAAGATTTCTTTAATGACTGTCTACTGTTCCCCCAGAACAGAGGCAGTCTTTTTATTAACAACTAATAATGGTGGCAATTTAGCGTCACTTATTAGGAGATCATTAACAACTAATAATGGTGGCAATTTAGCGTCACTTATTAGGAGATCATCAACACCTAACACATCCAGCAGTTTACTTCTTCTCTTTCTATAACCCGATGACGAGTATTTGGACTTACACATTTCTTCACCGTTAACAAATAATTCAGTAAAGAATCCAATTAAAGCTGTAGAAGACCTCGTATTTGATGACTGTATATTAATATCATCAATCACTTCTTGATATGATGTATATTTCACCCCGGCACTAAGCCCATTTCTATCTAACCCCTTTTGAATTACTTCTTTACCAAAATCCATATCTAACAAGTCCACAGCTTTTCTGGAGGGATTAACCTCTCTGATTTCCCTGTCAGAAAGCTCTATCTCATACCGCAATAAACCTTTCGCATCCATTAAGTGCTTTTCTTTGTCATCATAGTTTTTTTGTTGTCTTACTTCCGCTTCTTTATCATATATTTTCTCTTCCTTTTTCGCTCCTTTCCACTCTACTGTTTCAAGTCTATCGCTGCCTTTCTCAAAGTGGAAAGCTCTATCAAATTTAGCTATGACTTTGGAAGAGACAGCTTGAAGATAGTGCGTTTTATGATGGCCTACTTGGAAGTTCTTGCAAACATGTAGCTTTTCAATGATAAAGTGCTCCTTGGTCGGAATTCTACCTATGCTTACTTTCAACTGTAACGACAAATACTTACGAATGACTTTAAAGAAGTTGTCTATATCATTATTGTTGATTTCATATACATTTGAACCGATTAGAAAGTTAGGAATGGAAGCCTCGACTTTCAACCAACATCTGTCTGGGTCGTCTTCTTTATAGGTGTAACGAATAAAAGGAGCCCCTCGCAAACTTGCATCGTGGAGGACATGAAAAACAGTCCTTGATCCATTGTTCGTCCTATAATTAGTGTTTATCCTGTCCCATTCTATCCTCTGAATCTCTTCTATACTTAATGCTAATGGAACCCCTAATTTAACAGTATCAAACATAATCCCCCGCTCCTTAAGTACCTAGTTGTGCACGTATTACAGAGAAAATCATTTATTGTCGGTTTTCTTCAAATATTCTTCAAGCATCTCGGATACTTTACTAATAAAAAGATCACCTTTTTCCTTCTTCGCTGAATAATACTCATACAAGCTCTCTTCCTTCATTTCTTGAGTCATTATCTTCACCTCACTTTCTGAGGAAAAGCATATCACATTATTTTATATACAATCAACACCCAGGTGACATATAACTGACATTATGGTATTATCAGTGTATCTTATCTTACTCATTTAGGAGTGATCAAAATGAAAAAGGCACTACTTAACGTAAAAGACCTCTCTGAACTAAAACAGCTATCCATTGGAAAAAGGGTTAAGTACATAAGAGAAACGCTTCGTAAAAAATTCGGAAATGATTTTAGTGTGAAAAGTGTCACCCAAAGAATTAATTTGTTTTCCAGATCCACTTTAACCGCTATTGAAAAAGGAAATACAAAGGATATCTATTCAACTTACCTACATGGTCTTGCAAAGGACTTTGGTGTGTCTTTATATGTTTTCTTCGATGACTACTATGACGATTTAGAAAAGTCTGTAGAGCTTGCTCCGAACATATATAATACTGCTCAAGCAGCAGAAAAAAGCATAAATAAAAATCGTGATTTAACCCGTATGACAGTTAACCCCCTATTTGAAAAAGAGTATAGAATTAAAACCACTGTCACTAGGATAGCTTCGAATGATGACGAACAAGATATGTTCATCTACACCAGTAAGACCAAACTAAATAATGAGCGTCTATTCACCTTCTTAAGTACCATCATTAATCAAACCAACTCTAATGATGTTTTAATAGATCCTGATGTTTCAGAGAAAGAAAATCTACCTGATCCTTTAAAGCTCGCTAAAGAATACTTAAACTACGGTAATCACTTTCTAGATACTTTTCCATGGCATTCAAAAAAAGGAAAAGATTCTTATGACAATCAAGCATATGAAGATGCGATAGTTTATACACAAAAATTAAAAGAAGATTATGAGAGGAGAAAAGAAGATGAGTGATAAAACCCCAGTAGCAATTTACGCTCGTGTAAGTACGGAAGAACAAGCAACAGAAGGGTACAGCATTCAGGGGCAAATTGAAGAAATGGAGACCTATGCTGAACAACGAGGTATGGAAGTGGTAAGAAGATATCTGGATGAAGGCGTTAGTGGAAAGAATATCTCCGGTCGTCCGCAGATGAAACAATTACTGAAGGATCTTGGCAGCGGGGACTTTCAGGCAGTTATCGTCTATAAGATCGATCGGATTTCTCGTAAGTCTAAAGATGCCTTGGAAATTGCAGAAAGATTTGATCAGGCGAATGTAAAACTGATTAGTCTTAAGGAAGATATGGACATTACTACGCCAATGGGTAAAATGATGTTTCAGATGGCCAGTAACTTCTCCGAATATGAACGTAATTCCACTATCGAACGACTGAAAATGGGCATGAGTCAACGTGCTAAACAAGGGTATTACAATGGCGGACTAGTGTATGGATACGACAGTGTGAATAAAGAATTGGTGATCAACAAAAAAGAAGCTCATGTCATCCAACTCATTTTTGACTACGTTGAAGAAGACTTTGGCTATAAAGCGATTGTCAGTAGAATCAATTCGATGGGATTTAAAACAAAGCGCGGAAATGATTTCGCAATACACACTATAAAAACAATTCTCGATAATCCTTTATATATTGGTAAGATCCGCTTCAATATGTACGAGAATTGGAGCGAGAAGCATCGTAAAGGGAAGAACGAGAACTATATACTAGTGGATGGAAAGCACCAGTCAATCATCTCTAACGAACAGTGGGAACGGGTACAGAAAATACGCAAGAAAAGATCTCACAAGCCATCACGCTCACAATCCCCTTATTTACTAAGTGGATTGGTCAGATGCCCTCAATGTGGACACGGGATGGTTCCCGGAAGATCTAATGGCGGAAACGGCAAGAAGTATCGGTATTACGTTTGTGGCTTTCACCATAACAAAGGAAAAACCGCTTGTCGTGCCAATTCGATTAGAGCTGAGAGAGTTGAAGAATCTGTATTTGAAGAACTAAAGCGTATCGTAGCCGAACCCTATGTACTAAAGAACATTGTTCAGAGTGTGAACGATAAGCGAATGAACGCGAAAGATCCTATCGATGAACAGATCCGCATTCACGAAAGTAAGCTGAAGAAGATTGAAGGACGAATTGATAACACAACCACTCAATTGATGGACGACCCAACTCTTGCTGCAATCTTTAAGCCAAAGTTGCAGGAGATGATGGAAGAGAAAGTGTCATTGGAGCAGAAGATTGAAGAATTGAACGTAGAGTTAAGCGAATGTGATACAGCACCTATTGATGAAGATGCACTTTATCACCTGCTTAGTAATTTGGAGACGATCTTAAGTAAATCAGATATCACTCAACAAAAGGCATTGCTTCATCTGATCATTAAAGATATTCAAATTACAAAAGATGCTCCACGGAGAATCGGACGACGTGTAGAGAACATCAATCTACACTTCGACTTCACAATCGAAGGTTTGGAACATCAAACCATGGATTTGTTGAATACGATGAACAACATGGATTTTATCAAGCCGATAGAGTCTTGGGAACTGGAAAGTATGGAGGGAGTGAGCCGGAGCGAATTGATGGATTCGCTTAATATTTTACCCTTAAACGAGGTACGGTTCCCCCCGAATAATCCGAAACGCCCGATACACCTGCTCCAACAACACCAATCGCATGAGCTGGTGGGGCAGTGTCATCTTAGAGAAGGACAGGGCATAATCGGACCGCTTCATCACTTCATCACTCAACCCAAGTGATCCTCCTATCACGAACGTAACCTTGCTTTTCCCGTACGTCGCAAGATTATCAATATCTTTCGCGAGTTGCTCAGACGTAATCATTTTCCCTTTAATTTCGAGGGTGATGACGTGGTCATCGTGTGAGATTTTGCTTAGGATGCGTTCTCCTTCTTTTCGTTTCACTTCTTCCATATCGGCCTCACTTAGGTTCTCGGGTGCTTTTTCGTCCGGGACTTCGACGAGATTTATGTTGGCGTAGGCGCCGAGTCGCTTTGTATATTCGTCTATGCCTTGTTTTAAGTATTTTTCCTTTAATTTACCTACTGAAATAATTGAGATTTTCATGGTTGTCCCTCCATCGCGCGTCTATTTACCTATATCGTACCACGGTTGGTCCTATTTCTTGATAATGGTTTTGGATTTTGTCAGGAAAGCCAGTAGAATAGAGAAAGACGAAGGAGGAACGCTGATGGATGATCAACGACATCAACAACAAGAAGCAAAAGAAGCAATTGGACAAAACACAGTAGACAAGCTCGAATTTCGTGGTGGCGTGTTCGCCGCAACGATTCCTCTTGTCTTCTTCATTACATGGGCGATTGTATTAAGTGTATTAAAGCTCGTTACAGAAGAGGCGCTTGTCCTAGGCATGGTGATGGGGGTAGCAATTGGGCTATTCTTCTGTAAATCGGCATGGAAGGATTACGCACAGGCGCTCGTTATTGGGATGGCGCAGCCAATTGGGGTCATTGCCGTCATCGCGTGGTTCTGGGCAGGGATGTTTGCGAAGCTCCTTGCAGCCGGCGGTTTAGTCGATGGACTCATTTGGTTCGGATTCCAGACAGGTCTTGAAGGTGGATGGATTGTCGGCCTAACCTTCTTGCTTGCCGCCATCTTCTCAACAGCGGTAGGGACAGGCTATGGAACGGTTGCCACGTTCGGAGTGCTCATGTATCCTGCCGGCATTATCCTAGGGGCTGACCCTGTCATCTTACTTGCGGCAATCTTAAGTGGTGCCGTATTCGGCGATAACCTCGCACCGGTTTCCGATACGACGATTGTATCGGCTACAACTCAGGAAGCAGATGTTCCTGGCGTGGTTAAATCTCGCTTTAAATACTCGCTTGCCGCCGCTATTCCAGCGCTTATTCTTTTCGTAGTCGTTGGGGGAGGCGATACAGGTGGAAACGAGGCAGCCTTTCAGCAGCTGAAAGAGCAAGTCTCACCAGAAGGACTCTTTATGATTATTCCGTTCGCCTTGGTATTGACGCTCGCATTAACGGGGCACCATCTATTGACGTCGCTTACGTGGGGGATTGTCGCATCAATCGCCATCATCTTTATTAATGATACACCGCTAACGGACATCATTTACATCGGAATGAATGAAGCTGGTAACCCGGAAGTTGGGGGAGCGTTGATGAATGGGATTGGAGGCTACTTCAATATGGCAATCCTTATTCTCTTCATTCTAGCTGCAGCTCACTTAATGGAGCTGGCTGGAACGATGGAAGCCATCAAGAACTTCTTCTTGAAGATTATTAATGGCGTTGTCCGTCGCGCCGAGTTATCCATCGTGGCGATTGTTGCATTCTTGAACGTATTTATTACAATCAACACTGCCGCTGAGATTACAGCAGGTCCTTTCGTACGAAAGCTAGGGAAAGAATTTAATATCCATCCGTATCGCCGTGCGAATTTGCTCGACACGGTATCCTCCTCACTTGGTTACATCTTTCCTTGGAGTGGAGGAGTGTTACTCGGTTGGGCAACGATTCAAGGTGCCGCGAGAGAGTATGGATTTCTACCCGTTGTAGGTCCTACTGAGGTATTCCCGTACGTATTTCAAGCTTGGTTCTTACTCATTGTCATGGTAGTCGCTGCCTTCACAGGTTGGGGCCTTCGCTTCACAGGTGAGAATGGGGAAGAGATTAAGCCAGAAAAAACGAAGTAAACACGAAAAAGCCGCGAACTCATTCGCGGCTTTTTCTTTTATCCACATTGGGACAATTGTATATTTTTTATAACTTACTCCATGCATATCTACAGGTTATGCACAAAGTTATCCACATATACACAAAATGAATCCCTTATTTAGTAGAGGAACCTCCGTTCGCTACCATATATAAGGCTTGTTCACTGCAATATTCACATGTTGTGGACAAACCAGTGGAGTTATACACTTGGGATAATTCCGGAAATGTCTCTTCTTCATCAACCACTACGTCTAGTGCCTTATCCACATGTTCCTTGCATACATAAAGCGTCATGCTTCTTCCTCCTTTCCTGTTCATAACAAAACGGGGGCATAGACCCCCGTTTCTCATTTATTGAGTTGATAATGTCATGGTCGTTTCTTGAAGCTCTCCATTACGATAGAAGCTTACGGTCATTTCATCCCCAACCGCTTTCTGATTGTAAAGGTGCTTCCTCAAATCAATAATATCATTAATTTGCTCTCCATCCATCTCCACAATCACATCGTAACGCTCTAAGCCTGCCTGATCAGCTGGTGTTGTCGGTTGGACACTTTCGACGATAACACCTGTCTCTACTTCAGCAGGTAGGTTCAGTTCTGTATCCCAGTATGTGCTTGGAACTTCAGATAAGGAATACGCTGATACTCCCATATATGGACGCGTGACCTCTCCATCTTGTTCAATGTCCTCAATAATTGGCATCGCCTGATTAATCGGGATGGCAAGACCGATTCCCTCTACGCTTGATTGAGCAATCTTCATTGAGTTGATGCCAATGAGCTGCCCTTCAATATTAACGAGAGCGCCACCACTGTTCCCTGGATTAATCGCTGCATCAGTTTGCATGACTTCTGCTTGCCAATCAGCTAGACCATCTCCATTGAAATCTTGAGGGATGGCACGTTGCTTCCCGCTAATAATCCCTTTCGTGACAGAACCGGCGAACTGTAGGCCTAGCGGATTCCCAATCGCTATCGCAGGCTCTCCTACTTTCACTTGGGAGCTATCTCCGATTTCAATTGCCTTCTCAATGTTCGCAGCGTTCGCAGAGAGCACCGCTAAGTCCGTAAACTGATCGCCGCCTAACAGTTCAGCTTCTACACGAGTCCCATCCATAAGGGACAATTCAATTTCGTCGGCTCCTTCAATAACGTGGTTATTCGTGACCACATAAGCCGTGTCCCCATCAAGCTTATAGATGACCCCAGAACCAGTCTGTTGTTGGGTTCCTGAACTTTGTTCAAAGAATCCAGATTGACGCTGGCTAATATTAACGACCCCTACCACCGTGTTTTGAACGTCACTGACCACTTCTGTGATTTGGGTGGTTACATCAACATTTACTGTCTGGCCATCACCAGATGTTGTACCGGATTCACGCTCAACCTGAGCGTCCTCCTCGTCTCCAATTGTCACATCATACGGCATTAAATTACCTCTAATGAGGGAAGGAAGTGCTAGAAATACAATAAAGATTCCAAGAATCACCCCTAGAATGGTCGGCCCAATCCACCGAGGCTTTCGGCGGCGATTCCGTTCAGGAGCGTGGTCATCGTAATAGCCCATTTACTGTCACCGTTCCTTTCCGTTGCTCCACTAGAGCAATCACATGCATATGTTGATAAAATTCTTCCTCAAATGTACAGGAAATAAACCTAATTCACGACGTAGATTGGAGTTGGTGTGCTCGGGTCTGTGTCATACAAGTCAATCCCTTTACCAAGGGTGATGCCACGTTCTGTGAGCGTGTTCCCAACAGACATGCGCGCCAAATCTTTCATGTTGTTATCTTTACTTAAATGGGCTAAATAAATACGCTTCGTTTGTTCACCAATAATATCCGCTAACGCATGGGCGCTGTCTTCATTAGAGACGTGCCCCATGTCCCCAAGAATACGTCGCTTCACATTCCATGGATAACGTCCCATACGAAGCATCTCCACATCATGGTTCGCTTCGAAAATGTACGCATCGGCGCCTTCGACCGTCTTCTTAATACGATCAGAGACATAACCAAGGTCTGTGACTAGCGCGACTTTCTTACCTTCCTTATGAAAGACGTAGAACATTGGCTGCGCCGCGTCGTGTGAGACGCCAAACGACTCGACATCTAAATCTCCGAACGTCTTTGTGGACGCGTATGGAAAGACAAACTTCTGGTCGGTCTCTAGCTTGCCAAGCTGATTGCCCATCGCATTCCATGTAGCTTCATTCGCATAAATAGGCAGGTTGTAGCGACGCGCAAAGATGCCAAGACCTTTAATATGATCACTATGCTCATGCGTCACAAGAATCCCGTTCAGTTCAGCCGGATTGACACCAGCTTCCTGAAACAAACGGTCCATCTGCTTGCCACTTAAGCCTGCATCTACAAGCAGCTTTTGATTCTTTGTTCCGACGTAGAACGCGTTCCCTGTACTGCCTGAAGCTAGTACACTAAACTCAATCGTCAAAATACTCACTCCATCCTGTCGTCTTGAAATAATCGTTATACTTCTGGAGTGCCTCCTCAAGGAATTCATCTTCATTAATGGTAATACGTGCGTTATCTACACTATGCACGAAGTAACGGCCATCATCATTAATGGCAATCTTCCAAGTAGGGAAGAAGATCTTCTCCCCATTTTTATCGGTTGTGCCGTTATAGTAGCCAAGACTCACCTCGTTGACGACATCTCCGTCGAGTAAATCACTCTTCAGCCACAGCGTCTCCAATGCAGACTCAGGAGAAATTAGCGGTTGCTGGTCTCCAGCAGATTCTACGTTCTCAAGCATCGTTTGAGTGAGTTCTACTGCATTGTTCTCCTCATTTAGGTGTACGACGACAGTGGCACTCTCATTGAAATAAATCGGGGTCCCTTCAAAGGTTTGAAAGAACAACAATGCATTGTGTTTCTCGTTCCAACCCCAATATACATACTCCGTATTCTCATTCATAAAGAAATAGTTCTTCAAATTATCAAAGTTAGGAGTCGGTTGGTCTTCCTCTAAATTGAGCTCTAATGGCTCATTGAACATCATGCGAAGCGTATCTCCATTCGCAACTGTGACACTCTGATTATCAGGTTCATTCAATTCCTTCTCTTCTTCATCCGTAAATAGGTGAGGGGTCGCTCGAATATAAGACTTCTCCTCAACAGAAGGAAGGTCCCCCTCAATATCAATTTGCTGTTGCTCCCATGCTTTCGTCGTTCGTTGTAATACTCCAGGTTCTGAAGTGTTCGTTACATATTGAAAGATTAAGAAGCAGTCAAGCAAGAAGAAACAGACGATAAATAAGGTTTTAATTTGACTCCACTGCATCGTTGTCACCCCCAGCCTCTGAATCGCTTGGGAAGATGATTCGTTCCCAGTCGGAACCCGCTTGTTTAATGAACCAACCAGGCGATGCATCATAATAGCCTTCGTTTCCTGGTCGTTTCTCTAGATAGTAACCAATCAATAGCCCTTCTACTTTCTCACTCTCATACATGTCCGACTGCTCAATATAACTCAACACGTCTTGACCTGCACGAACTGTCTCTTCGTCCTTCGCAATGATACTAAGCTTAATCATCGGGCGTACGTAGCGATTTGGCGATACTTTAGATGAATCAAAGGACATATACAATTCTGTAATTCCATTCTCGTCAAATGAAGGGTAATGATTCAAATAACGACGATAAACAATATCGTTGTCTCGGAAATCATTCAAATAGAACACTTTGAAGCTGTCATCCCGTTCATTTGATCCTGTAAAGCCTCGGTGGTCATTCGTGAAATTGTAGCTGATCTCAAGCAATTCTTGTTTTCTTAAAGTGTTCGTTTCATCGTTTAGCAAGCCTTTATATTGCAGCACATTCGTGTTCTTATTTACCGTAATCTCCAATGAACCATCAGAATAGAAGGTCTCACCTGGTAGATAATCACTCGGCTTCACAATTTCAGGGTTACTGAACAGAATATTCTTTAAAGGGTCTACGTCCAATTGGTTGTCGCGATACGTATACGTCGTAAGGGTGCGCTCATCCTCTGGAACGTAGATAATCTCTCCATCTTTACCCGTAAAGGTCAGTAAGGAGAAGGCATTTCCCTCATTAATAAACGTTTGATAGACATCGGAGTAGAAATTCGTCTTGATGGTCGCTGAGACGGACTCAGTCTCATCTTCATTGTCAGAGACGAAGTAGATATTCTTGACCGAACTCCCTTTCTCAAAATCGATAAAGATTCGGTTGAATTCAAATTGTGGAATCTCCTCTTCTCCGTTATAAGCTAACGTATTGGCGAAGAACTCCAATGGAAGACTAGTTGCAAACTCCATCTCGATACTTGTTTCCTTCATCACTTCAGTCAGATTTATGTTCTTTGTGAAGTCAGACAGAGGCCATTGCTGAATGCGATTAAACAGCTTGTCTTCTTGACCCTTATCAATCCCCAAATGGTCTCCATTGTAATGGAAGATCACATTTGAAGGAATGAAGAGTTCAGAAGGCTTCTTTTGATCTGCATCAAGCGTCGTCTCCTCAGAAATTGTCGAAGGACCTTGTGTATTCTCTAAACTTGGCTGATAGCTCCATAATGCATACGTCAATAACATACTTACAACGACTAAAAACGCCAACAACCCCGTCTTAAAATGCTCCCACATCATGATAAACTCCTCCGCTGTTGGTTCATAAGCGGAAGTGTAAAGTGAATCGTTGTCCCTTTTCCTTCCTTACTATCAACCCAAATATTCCCGCCATGTGCTTCAATCATTTCCCTGGCAATAGCAAGACCAAGCCCGGTTCCACCAAGCTTTCTCGACCTTGCTTTATCGACTCGGTAGAAGCGGTCGAAGATTTTCCCTATATTTTCTTTCGGAATTCCCATACCTTCGTCTGAAATACGAATATATAATTTTTGTTCTTTGCGCTTTTTCGACACGTCTAGACGTATTGTTCCACCCTCAGGTGAATACTTAATAGCATTGGAAATAATGTTATCCATCACTTGTGTAATCTTATCTTTATCCATCCAAACCCATATTGGACCTTCAATGGTTTTGGCTTCAAATGAAATATGTTCAGATTTATGCATCTCAAAACGTTCGACAATCTGATAGAAGAACCCAACAAAGTCGACCGTTTCTTTATACATCTTGTAATCCTTATTATCCATTTTGGATAGTTGCAGAAGGTCATTAACGAGTCGAATCATTCGTTCTGTCTCAGTCTGGGTCACGTTAAGGAAGCGTGGGGCAATCTCCTTATCCTCCCAAGCACCGTCTGTTAAAGCTTCTAAATAGCTTCTCATAGAGGTGAGAGGGGTCCGGAGTTCATGTGAGACATTTGCAACAAACTCTCGTCGCTCTCGCTCCAATTTCTCTTGTTCTGTGACATCACTTAACACGGTAATGAAGCCATTCATTTCTTCTTCTTCATTCAATAGAATAGAGAAGCTTGCCTTTAGCAACAGCGTTTGATCATCGTCGCTAAAGTCGAGAATGAACGAGCCTGCATCATGTATTTCTGAGATATCATCTATACGATCATGAATCTGAAGGACATCTAAGAGCGACTTCCCTTTCACTTCGTCATTCGAGCGCTCTAGTAGGTTGGAAGCTGGATCATTCATAAGCATAATATGGCCGAATCGATCCGTCGCAATGACGCCTTCAGTCATATTGGTGAGAACCGAGCTTAGCTTTCGTCGTTCCTCTTCAGTCGTGGCTTGTGCGAGCTTCAACTTATCGTTCATATCATTGAAGGCAACAGCCAACTGACCAATTTCATCGCCACTGTAGACATTTACCTTCTGTGAGAAGTCACCCGTTGCCATCACACGAGCTTGCTTTCTCATTTCAGCAATTGGCCGTGTAATCGTGCGAGCTACAACAATTCCAATAATGGCAGAGATGAGCGTGGCGAATATGGTGCCTGTATAGAAGATTCGATTAATCGTCTGGAGCTGACTGTAGACCCCTTCCATGTTGGCCTGAAGGTAGATAGCACCTTCTGGGTCTTGGTTGCTGGACGAAGCCGCTGCATTAATGGGCACAATTTCAAGCAGAACACGGTTGCCCGTTTCCTCTGCTATGAAGGGTTGCGGGTCATATTTCTCGCCTGTTTGAAGCGTGTTTTTGATCCTGGCGTCTTGAGTGACCTTGCCAACTAAGTTCTCCTCAGCTTGCGGAATCGCCCCGACAATCCTTGCGTTCTTGTCTATGACTTGCAAGTTCGTAATCTCACTAAAGTCGGCGTTATCTAATATGTCCTGTATCTCTTCTTCTAAAGAAGGCCCGTCTTCTTTCGTAGGCTCTTGAAAAGCACGGGTAATCAAGTAACTTACCGTCTCTACATTCCCCTCGACAGACTGCTGGAAGTTCTCTACGAGCTGGTCATGCAGTCGATTGACGAAATACGCTCCTATTAATTGAATTGCAATCAACAGGAGCAAAATGTAGACCAGAATAAATTTCATTCGTACAGATTGAAAGAAACCCACCTTCTGCATGAAACCTACTCCTGCTCAGGGGTGCGGAGGTAGTAGCCAACTCCTCTTCGCGTTACAATCCACATTGGCGTACTTGGGTTCTCTTCAATTTTCTCACGGAGGCGGCGTACGGTTACATCAACTGTACGAACGTCTCCATAGTAATCATAGCCCCATACGGTTTCTAGCAAGTGCTCACGGGTCATGACTTGTCCAATGTGCTTCGCTAAATAGTGAAGCAATTCAAACTCACGATGGGTCAGCTCAATTTGTTCTCCATCCCTAGTTACGGTATATGCATCTGGATGAATGATTAGCTTCCCAATTTGAATGTCGTTCGTTTGTTTCGCAGATTCTTCTGCAACGTTCTGATGACGACGAAGATTCGCCTTCACTCGAGCAATTAATTCACGGTTGTTAAATGGTTTCGTCACATAGTCATCTGCTCCGAGCTCAAGACCTAACACTTTGTCAATCTCAGAGTCTTTCGCAGTAAGCATAATAATCGGCATACTATGATTCTTACGGATCTCACGGCATACTTCCATACCATCTTTACTTGGAAGCATAATATCCAACAAGATTAAATCCGGCACTTCCTCATTCGCGAGTTCTATGGCTTCCTGACCATCGAACGCGCATACGACTTCATAGCCTTCTTTCTCAAGGTTGAATTTTAATATATCTGCAATCGGCTGTTCATCATCTACAACTTGAATCTTAAAACTCATTGAAATCCCTTCCTTCTTTACGGGCAATAGTGTATGTGTTACATATTTTAACGTATTTTAAGTGAAATGTCTTTTCCGGTTCCATACTATGACAAAACCTCTAGCTATGAGCTAGAGGTTTCATGTTAGTAATTCACATATTGTAACGGGTTTTGTAGGTCGCCGTCTTTGTATACTTCAAAGTGGAGGTGAACACCAGTTGACCTGCCTGTCGTCCCCATTTGACCAATCGTAGAGCCTGCTGTCACCGTATCGCCAACATCGACACTGATTGATGAAAGGTGGGCGTAGATTGTCTTATACCCATTGTTGTGGTTAATGACAACTTTATTCCCATAGCCACTTGAATCGAACCCTGTTGATGTCACCGTACCATTATCTACTGCTAGGATTGAGCGGTCGGTTACGCCAGCAACGTCAATCCCCTTATGGTAAGAACCCCAACGTTCTCCTTGTTCACTCGTCAGAACACCACCACGAGTTGGATTCACGAAGTCGCCCGTTCCACGAGAAGGTTTTTCTTTGGTACCTTTTACGACAATACGTTTTTCAGCATCTTTCGTCACCTTCTCAGTAATGACATCCTTAGATGTTTCTTGCCCGTCTTCATTTACGATTTCATACGTAATTCTTTTCTCTCCATCTTGTCCTTCTTGAAGAACTTTCTCTTCACCTTTATATAAATCAGACGATTTCTTTGTTTCCGTTTCGTGCTCAATCGTCTGCATCTCTTCAACACGCTTCTTACTTACTACATGGACATATGGCTCCGTGTCTTTAACATTTACTGTTTGTCCAATCTGGATGACAGAATCTTCATTCATGCCATCATTCAAGCTCATCAATTCATCCATAGATAAATCGAATTTAGAGGCAACCTTTCCAAGAACGTCACCTTCTTGTATTTCGTACGTTTCATCAGTCTCGCTGCCCTGTTCTAAGATTGAAATTGCTTCGTCTTTTGTCACAACTTCATCTGGGGCTACTTTTTGACTCGTATAAGACACGTCTTTAGAAAGGGAAACATCAATCAATTCCACGTCTTCATCGACTTGAATTGGCGTTTCTTCATCTTCACGCTCCTTAAGCTTGTCGAGCCAGTCTTCGTCTACGTATGATTCTTTAATGGAGCGTACAACAGCTTTTGCTTTGTCTTCATTTTCAACATACGTGATTACTTCTTCATCAATCTGAAGTCCTACCGCATCTACTTTAATCGTTAGTTCATTCTCTAACGTCTTCATAATTTGTTCATTATCGAATGAAGGTCGAAATACTTTCTCAGGCACATATGTAATCGTCTCACCAGATGTTAGAGATAGATCTTCATAGTCTCCTTGTTTCGACTCGATTTGTTTTTGAACGTACTGTTGTACCATGGATTGATCATCTACGGTACCAATGTGCTCCCCGTCCATATACACATGATAGACAGTCGGCAATTGTTGTTCAATTGTATCCGCATAGGCTGAACCAACTGTAACTCCAATTCCTATGGTCGTTGTTAATACAACTTTCTTCCAGAACGAATGGTGCGACGGACTGTATCTTTTCTTACTTCTAACAATTCCCACAGCAATGGTCCTCCTACTAGCATTTACAAATTGAATTAGATTTCTACAATCTTCGAGCGTTTATCCTTAACTAATCTATCATACCTATCATCCCCATAAAATAGGAAACTAGAGAATGTAATACACTTGTATAATAGTTACCAAAAGCATCCTCACCTTTGGTATTACTACATCAAAAGTGTAAATATTCACTTATTTAAGTGGATAAAAAGGGTATATATGGGAGTTTTGTTTCAGTAATGTTACAAGACGTTAAGGAATATCATTCCTAAAGTCCTATAATCTTCAACTATTAGGAAATTTTATAGGAATCTTGTTGTAAACAAAACAAAAGCAGGGTAGACATAATGTCAACCCTGCTTCGTATTTTAAGAGAGTGGCTCGGGACGGAATCGAACCGCCGACACACGGATTTTCAGTCCGTTGCTCTACCGACTGAGCTACCGAGCCATGTTTAATGAGGTTTAGCTTCTTTAGAAGAAATTGAGAAACCTACTAGTATTCTAGAAAAGCAATGGCGGTCCGGACGGGACTCGAACCCGCGACCTCCTGCGTGACAGGCAGGCATTCTAACCAACTGAACTACCGGACCATATAAATTGGTGACCCGTACGGGATTCGAACCCGTGTTACCGCCGTGAAAGGGCGGTGTCTTAACCACTTGACCAACGGGCCGTATTAAGAAAAAAGATTTCTTAAGTGACAGCGATATTAATATTATCATAGGGTTTTACATTATGCAATAATATATTCGAAAAAAAATAAAAAGAGGGGAGAGGCTCCCCTCAAAACCTATGCTTAGTAGATAGATTTCACAATATTTGTCTGTTCACGGTCTGGACCTACTGAGAAGACGGCAATTGGAATTCCAGTTAATTGTGAAACACGCTCAATATAATTTCGTGCATTTACCGGAAGATCCTCAAGTCGCTTCACGCCTGTGATGTCTTCTGTCCATCCTGGTAGCTCCTCATACACCGGCTCACACTGGGCAAGCACGTTAAGGTTAGCTGGGAATTCCTCTAGAACTTCGCCATTGTACGTGTACGCCGTACAAATCTTCACGGTCTCAAGTCCTGTTAAGACATCGATTGAATTAAGGGATAGTTCTGTAATCCCGCTCACACGACGCGCATGACTAACGACTACACTGTCGAACCAGCCTACACGTCGAGGACGTCCTGTAGTTGTACCGTACTCACGGCCCACCTCACGAATTTGATTTCCAATCTCCCCGTGCAATTCAGTAGGGAAGGGGCCATCTCCAACACGTGTTGTATAGGCTTTTGATACACCTACAACGGACGAAATCTTCGTAGGGCCAACACCCGCGCCAATCGTAACACCACCTGCGATTGGGTTGGATGAAGTAACGAATGGATACGTACCTTGGTCGATATCTAGCATTACGCCTTGAGCACCCTCAAACAACACTTTCTCATCACGCTGGAATGCTTCGTCTAACACTTTAGAAGCATCGCATACGTACTGAGCAAGCTGCTGTCCGTATTCATAGTACTCTTCAAAAATGTCTTCAGCAGAAAGTGGGGAAGAACCGTATAGTTTTTCAAACAGTTCATTTTTCTCTTTCACATTCTGTTTTACTTTCTCATAGAAAGAGTCACGGTCTAGTAAATCGGCAATACGAATGCCGACACGCGCGACCTTGTCCATATAGGCAGGACCAATCCCTTTCTTCGTAGTTCCAATCTTCTGGTCGCCTTTCGCCTCTTCCTGCAATTCGTCCAAACGAACGTGATAAGGAAGAATGACTTGAGCTCGGTTGCTGATTCGTAGGTTGTCCGTAGACACATTACGATCATGTAAGTATTGAATTTCTCTCACAAGCGACTTCGGATTAATAACCATACCGTTTCCGAGTACGCAAATTTTATCATCATAGAATATTCCGGATGGAATTAAGTGAAGTTTATACGTATCTCCATCAAATTGAATTGTATGTCCTGCGTTATCTCCGCCTTGATAGCGTGAGACAACGTTTGCCTCGCGGGAAAGAAAGTCTGTTATTTTACCTTTACCTTCATCGCCCCACTGAGTTCCTACTACTACAACTGAAGACATATCGGGCACCTCCGTGTAATGTTATCTTTTTTACTCACAACAGTCTAATCTTACCAGCAATGAATACACGTGTCAAAGTTAAAAACGAACATTAATACAACATGGAGTTTTATCGTTCGTTAAAACAATAAAAAAAGAATCCCACTATTGTGAGATTCTCTATGCAGGTGGAACATCTGCTTCCGAATAGCGGTGGTCCAAATCAACGAATTTGTTGTATTCTTTCACGAAGGCAAGTTCGACCGTACCTACTGGACCGTTACGTTGCTTCGCAAGGATGATTTCAATAATGTTGTTGTTCTCCGTTTCGCGGTCGTAATAGTCATCACGATATAAGAATCCGACAATATCCGCATCCTGCTCAATACTTCCTGATTCACGAATATCCGACATCATTGGACGCTTGTCTTGACGCCCTTCAACGCCACGAGACAGCTGTGATAGTGCAATAAGCGGCACATTCAATTCACGAGCTAGTCCTTTAAGCGCACGAGAGATCTCAGACACCTCTTGCTGACGGTTCTCTTTAGATGCGTTCCCTGTACCGCTAATCAGTTGCAGGTAGTCAATGAGAATCATGCCTAGCCCTTGTTCCTGAGCAAGACGACGACACTTAGAACGGATTTCGTTCACTGTAATCCCTGGGGTATCGTCGATGAACACACCAGCGTTAGAGAGGCTCCCCATCGCCATTGTAAGCTTGCCCCAGTCTTCTGCCTCAAGGTTACCATTACGCAGTCGTGTGGCGTCGATATTGCCCTCAGCACACAACATACGCATGACAAGTTGGTCTGCACCCATCTCAAGAGAGAAGATGGCGACATTCTCATCTGTACGAGTCGCTACGTTCTGTGCAATATTCAGAGCAAACGCCGTTTTACCAACCGATGGACGGGCAGCAATAATAATTAAGTCGTTCCGTTGGAAACCAGCCGTCATTCCATCTAAATCACGGAATCCGGTCGGAACTCCTGTAATGTCTGCATCTCGGTTATGCAATTGCTCAATGTTGTCATACACATCAATAAGCACATCTTTAATGTTTTGGAAGCGTCCAGAGTTTTTCTGCTGGGCTACTTCAAGAATGGATTTCTCCGCGTCATTAAGAAGGCCTTCAATATCGCCTTCTTCAGAGTATCCGTTCGTTACAATCGTAGTTGCCGTTCGAATTAAACGGCGTAGTATTGATTTCTCTTCTACAATCTTTACGTAGTACTCAATATTTGCCGCGGTCGGCACACTATTAGCCAAGTCACTCAAATAAGAAACGCCGCCCACTTCATCTAAGATGTGCTGGTTGGACAGCGCTGTAGTCACGGTAACGAGGTCAATGGGTTCTGCTCGTTCTGACAAACGAACCATCACTTCATAAATCCGCTGATGACTGGCACGGTAGAAGTCATCTGACACCAGTACTTCCGTTGCTGTTGTAATGGATTGCGGTTCTAAAAAGATCGCACCGAGCACCGCTTGCTCGGCTTCGATGTTATGCGGTGGGGTGCGATCTTGAAACATGTCACTCACTTCGTTTTCCTCCCTAGAAGTTCAGAGGATGGGAATTACTTTTCGCCAACGTGCACTTTGATTGTTCCCATCACTTCGTTGTGTAATTTAACAGGAACATTGGTGTATCCAAGAGAGCGAATCGGGTTGTCTAGTTCTATTTTACGCTTATCGATTTTAATGTTATGCATCTTCTTTAATTCATCTGAAATGTGCTTGCTTGTAATCGATCCGAATAGACCGCCTTGGTCGCCAGATTTCGCTTTAACTTCGACCGTTAAGTCTGCAAGTTTTTCTTTCAGTTTCTTAGCATCTTCAACCTCTTGCTGCTCTTGTTCTTTTTGCTTTTCATTTTGCTGTTTAAGAGCTTTTAGGTTTCCTGGAGTAGCTTCAACTGCTAGCCCTTTTTTCAGAAGGAAGTTACGCGCATAGCCTTCAGATACGTCTTTTACTTCGCCTTTTTTTCCTTTACCTTTAACATCCTGTTGGAAAATCACTTTCATGATTCGGTGCCTCCTTCAACGTACTCATCAATAATTTCTTTTAATTGAGCTTCCGCTTCTTCAATCGATGTATCATCTAATTGAGTCGCTGCGTTCGTCAAATGCCCTCCGCCATTCATGCTCTCCATGATGACCTGGACATTCACATCTCCTAATGAACGAGCACTAATGCCAATACGGCCGTCTTCACGTTCCGAGATTACAAAGGAACAAACAACGCCGCTCATCGTTAATAGCGTATCGGCAGCTTGAGCAATCAGTACCGGGCCATACGTTTCGCCGTGATCTCCTTTTGAGATGGCGATGCCATCCCGGTAGATCGTCGCTCGTTCAATTAGACGACTGCGATTCACATACACATCCAAATCTTCTTTCATAAACTTCTGGACGAGGACAGTATCTGCCCCTTTCGAGCGCAAGTAACTTGCCGCATCGAACGTACGAGAGCCTGTACGAAGCGTGAAACTCTTCGTATCTACGATGATACCCGCTAAGAGTGCGGTTGACTCTAACATATTAAGCTTCAATTGCTTTGGTTGATATTCTAACAGCTCAGTCACGAGTTCTGCAGTTGAAGAGGCATACGGCTCCATATAAACGAGCGTAGGGTCTTCAATGAACTCTTCAGCTCGACGATGGTGGTCAATGACAACAACATGCTCCGTCTTCGACAAGAGCTTCTCTTCAATAACAAGAGAAGGTTTATGCGTGTCTACAACGACGAGGAGTGTATTCTTCCCAACGACTTCCTGCGCCTGGTCAGGGGAGACGAACCAAGACCACAGCTCATCATGCTCCTCGACCTCTTCAATTAAACGTTGGACTCCCGTATTCATTTCATCTGGGTCATACACGATAAATCCGTCTTTGTCGTTCGCTTGGGCGACCTTTAGAATCCCAATACACGCTCCAATCGAATCCATATCCGGATTCTTGTGCCCCATAATCATGACCTTGTCACTTTCTCGGACAAGCTCTTTCAACGCATGAGAGATGACTCGTGCACGTACTCGTGTCCGTTTCTCCATCGGATTCGTCTTCCCACCATAGAAGCGTACTTTCCCGTTCTCATCCTTAATTACAACCTGGTCACCGCCTCGGCCAAGTGCGAGGTCGAGACTAGACTGGGCAAGTTCACCAAGCTCAGGTAGAGGGACTTCTCCAGAGCCAATTCCAAAGCTTAATGTAAGCGGCACATTGTTTTCGGAAATCAGTCCGCGAATTTCATCTAAGATCTCGAATTTATACTTCTCTAAGTTGGCTAATATCTCTTGATTCATGATGGCAAAGAACTTCTCTTGTGAAGAACGCTTCAAGAAAATGTTATGTTCTTGAGACCATTTGTTTAAGAGGGAAGTCATTTGAGAATTTAGATGACTTTTCGCTGTATCATCCATCGCCTGCGTAATTTCTTCATAGTTATCAAGAAAAATAATAGCAAGAACCGTTCGGTCGTTCTGGTACGACTTTTGTAGTTCTTTTTGCTTTGTACGATCGAACAAATAAAGAAGACGTTCCTCTTTCTTAATTTGCGTCTGTAGCTCATAATCTTCTACTTCTACCCATACTTCTTCCTTATCTTCCTTAATGGCTGGCACAAGCTTCTTAGAGACCTCATTAAGCGATTTGCCTACTAATGTATCATTTGGGAAGAAGTTGTTCATATAAGGGTTCGCCCATTCAATATCATGCTCTTCACTATAGAGCACAATCCCAAGAGGCATCTCAAGTAACGCTTCTTCACCGACCTTCTTTACTCGGTGGGAGAGCGTCGATATATACTCTTCAGTCTCAGATAACAAGTGGCGTTCACTACGCACACTGTAGTATATAGAGGCAGCCAATAATGCGGTCATGATTAAACCGAGCTCCCACTGATAGTAGTAAATGACCACCAGTAACAAAACGGATAATAAATAAATTACCCACAAATGGCTGCTCAAGGTTGGTTTTTTAAAGATATTCGGCATGACCGTCATCTCCTACAGTTGTAAACGACAAACTATTGCTTATTCGACGAATTCGCAATTCGTTTACGTAAATTAAAGCCTATATCAATTATACCTAATATCCGAATAGGATTCAGCAGGATATAAAAGAAAAATAACGTGACTACGACAACAGTTATAGGCAACGCTTTGGATTTCCCTTTTTGGTAGCTCCACTCAAATAGTAAAGAAAACCCTTGTAATACAGCTAGTAAGCCTGTAAAGATATAGGCATTTTGAACAGCTAAATAAAAGAGTCCGTCCCCTTCTGGATTAAGGAAGAGAGAGAAGACTACCGCAATGAAGTAATACCAAAGCAGCGCAGTAGGGAATGCTAGCTTTCGAAAAGGCGGAAAGCTGTAGTTCGTCTGGAATATACGATTATGCAGCTTATATCCTAACCAAAGCATAATGAAAGCACCAAAGACAGATATAATCGCCATAATGCTTGGAATTAAATCGACAGTTTGTGTGACGAGTTCACGAGCTAATTCCTTCTGTTCTTCAGATATGGTCGAGTTCATCGTTGATACCATCGACTCTGCTTGATCAATGGACTGATCAACCGATGCTTGAAATTCTTCCATAAAGTTAATATCAAATAAGAGTTGAGCACTCAAATAAAAGAGGAGCGTCCCTATTAGGAAGCCTACCGAGCCCTGTGCCCATGTCTCATAGGCAGTTCTCTTATGATATACTCCGACGCCTAGTGCAATTCCTCCTAATCCAGCTAAAAGTGTGAATGGAATAGAGAATAACTGCACGAACATCAACGATACAAGTAAAGCGGCAGTGAAAAACAAGATAGATGATTTTCCACCATGCCGACTAGCAAATAGGAAAAACGGAAGGGGGAGCAAGAATGATACGACGGCTCCTGCAATTGGTACAAATGTAGAAATGACCAGAAGCAAGACATAAATCGCCGCTAACACCGCACCTTCCGTTAGAGCGTTCGTATTTTTCATGGTTACTTGAGCACCTCTTAACTAATCCTTTTCAATTGGTTCTATCATACACCATACCAAAGTGTTCTTTCCTCTTTCAATCTTTTCCCTTTAATTGGAGTTTAGAAGGGGAGGAGGAGAATAAACCATTATTATGTAAAAAACACAGCAGGGAAAGTCCCTGCTGTGTTTCTATAAAGACTATTAGTCGTTCACGTATGGCAATAGTGCCATTTGACGTGCGCGTTTAATAGCTCTTGTTAATTTACGTTGGTATTTAGCAGAAGTGCCTGTTACACGGCGAGGAAGAATCTTTCCGCGCTCAGATACGAAGCGCTTAAGAAGTTCAACATCTTTGTAATCGATGTGAGTGATTCCGTTCGCTGTGAAATAACACACTTTTCTACGTTTTGAACGACCACGACGAGCCATGAAGAATGCCTCCTTTAGAAGTTATTAGAATGGTAAGTCATCATCCGAAATGTCAATCGGTTCTCCATTATCTGCGAATGGATCATCTTGACTTGGTTGATTACTATTTCCGTAAGGGTTTTGATTCTGGTTTTGTTGGAAGCCTTGTGAGCCACCGCCACCAGTATTCGCTCCCTTAGACTCAAGAAATTGTACGCTATCTGCAACAACTTCCGTGACAAATACACGTTTACCTTCCGAGTTATCAAAGCTACGGCTTTGAAGTCGACCATCAACGCCAACTAAGCTCCCTTTTTTCATGAAGTTTGCTAAGTTCTCGGCAGCGCGACGCCAGACTACACAATTAAGGAAGTCAGCATCTCGTCCACCTTGGCTGTTGAATGGGCGATTCACGGCAATGGTGAAGTTCGCTACAGCTACTCCGTTTGGTGTATAGCGCAAATCAGGATCCTTTGTTAACCTGCCGACCAATACGACACGATTTAACATGGGAATCCCTCCTTATTGATCGTCTTCGCGAATAGCGATATGACGAATAATATCGTCAGAGTACTTAGCTAGACGATCGAATTCATTGATAGCCTCTGATCCGCTCTTGATCTTAATGATCATATAGATTCCATCGCGGAAATCATTAATCTCATAAGCAAGACGACGCTTACCTTGTTCTTTTACTTCTGTGATCTCCGCACCGTTCTCAGTAAGCACGTTGTTAAAACGTTCAACAACCGCTTTTTGAGAATCTTCATCAATGTTCGGGCGGATGATATACATGATTTCGTAATTTCTCATCCGTCTACACCTCCTTTTGGACTTAGCGGCCCTCTATGGGGCAAGGAGTAATTTAAAATGTCGATTCAATTACTCACAATGTAGTATTATAACAAAGAATTACAGAAAGTACAAGCAACAAAGGAATTCTGATTTTACGCTTTACACATTAAATCGGAAGTGAATGACGTCTCCATCACGGACGATGTATTCTTTACCTTCTAAACGGACATTTCCTTGCTCTTTCGCGACGCTCATGCTTCCGGCATTCATTAAGTCGTCGTAAGCTACCGTCTCAGCACGGATGAATCCACGCTCAAAGTCACTGTGGATGACACCTGCCGCTTGTGGTGCTGTCATACCTTGCTTGAACGTCCATGCGCGCACTTCCTGCTCTCCAGCAGTGAAGTATGTCGCTAAACCAAGCAAGTTGTAAGAAGCTTTAATTAGCTGGTCTAGACCAGACTCTGCGATCCCAAGGTCATCAAGGAATTCTTGTTTCTCTTCTCCTTCAAGCTCAGCAATCTCAGATTCAATCTTCGCACATACGACGATAACCTGTGAGCCTTCTTTCGCAGCGTAATCACGTACTTTTTGTACGTTCTCGTTCTCTTCTGGATTTTGGATTTCATCTTCGCCAACGTTTGCAACGTAAAGCATCGGCTTCGTTGTTAGGAGGTGAAGACCTTTCGCAATCTTCGTCTCATCATCATTTAATTCAATCGCACGTGCCGGCAGTTCTTGTTCTTCTAAGCCTTGCTTCAATTTAACAAGTACTTCTTGCTCAGCCATCGCTTCTTTATCCTTCTGACGAACAAGCTTCTGAACGCGGTCTAGACGCTTGTTTACTGTCTCAAGGTCAGCCAAGATTAACTCAAAGTTAATCGTCTCAATGTCAGAGATTGGATCTACACTGCCTGATACGTGTGTGATGTTATCATCAGCGAAGCAACGGACAACTTGAGTAATTGCGTCCACTTGACGGATATGGGATAGGAATTGGTTTCCTAATCCTTCACCTTTACTTGCACCTTTAACAATTCCGGCAATATCAGTAAATTCGAAAGCTGTTGGAACAGTTTTCTTTGGATTAACTAACTCAGTTAGCTTTTCAAGACGAGCATCAGGTACCTCTACAATCCCGACGTTAGGGTCGATTGTACAGAATGGGTAGTTCGCTGATTCCGCTCCTGCTTGTGTTATTGCATTAAATAAAGTTGATTTACCAACGTTTGGTAGGCCTACAATTCCTGCTGTAAGTGACATTCGTTTATTCCACTCCTTAAGGATTTCCGTTCATATGAACGCAGATTATGCGTGACAGTCAACCTCATTATAGATACGGATTTATAATGAGACAAGTATAAACAAAAGCAAAACAAGGGCATTTGATACCCTTGTTGTTTCATCATTAAACGTAAGTTTCTACAATTTCGCTAGTACCATTGTACTTGTTCTTCCATTTTAATATCAACAACTTAATTCACATGAAACATTTCTCTGTTTCACGTGAAACGGATTCTAGTCGCCTGCGCTCTCAAGCACTTTCTTCATTTTACTATCAAATTGACGTCTTGGAATCATTACACTATGGCCGCACCCTTGGCATTTAATGCGGATATCTGCTCCCATACGAATGATTTTCCATCGATTCTCACCACAGGGGTGTGCTTTTTTCATTTGAACGATGTCATTCAGTTCATATGCTTTTCGTTCCATTATCGGACTCCTCCATTAGTAGCTTGTTCCATTTCTTCTTGTCGATTGTACATGACTAATCGAGGGAAAGGAATTTCAATTCCGCGCTCGTCCAATCGATTCTTCAATTCTTTACGTAGAATCCGCGCTGCAGGCCAATGGTTCATCGGTGCAACCTCAGCAATTACTCGTAAGATTACATCAGACGAACCGAGACTTTGTACGCCTAAGAGTTCAGGAACTGTAATGAAGTCTTCGTATTTTTTAGGAAGCTCGAGTAGCAGTTCCTCAATGACTTCTTCCGCCTGGTCAATTTGCCCTTCATAGGCAATGCTAAGGTCAACGACTGCGACGCCATTATGCATGGAGTAATTCGTAATTTCGGCAATGTTACCATTTGGAATCACATGGAGTTCACCAGTCCAACTCTTGATTTTCGTTGTACGGATGCCGATTTCTTCAACAAATCCTTCCATACTTGAGGCCTTGATGTAATCCCCAACAGAGAATTGGTCTTCAAAAATAATAAAGAACCCCGTGATAATGTCTTTTACGAGGTTTTGCGCGCCAAAGCCTATAGCAAGCCCAGCAATACCAGCCCCTGCAAGTAACGAGCTAACAGGGATGCCGAGTGTCTCAAGAATCATCACAATTCCTGCAAAATAGACAATATACTTGAGCATGTTCTCAAGCAGGCGCGATAACGTCATCTCTCGTCGGTGAGTAATTTGAAAGGGACCCTTACGTCTTCGCTTGAACAGATTGTGAATCAGTGTCCGCCCAACCCGAATAACGAGAAGTGCTAAACCAATAATCAGCGCAATGTGGAAAATGACTTCAATTAAGTCCGTCCATATCTTAGGCTGCAAAATGTAGTCCAACAACTTGTCCCACTGGTCCTTGATCCAGGTCAACTACAATCCCTCCCAATCGATACACATAATATGTTATTTTAACAGGTTTCTAATCCAATTTATATCGATTTGCAAAAGGATAAATAAGAATAGCAGAGAGCACATATAAGTTTAACAATCCGTAAAGGGGATATAAGTATTCTATTAATGTCGAAAAACCGATCCCCGTCAGTGGAATCATGAGAATGAGAGTAATAGAAGCGAGTACCCATAGCGGCAGGTTGAAGTAGGAGCGAAATCTTGTTACTAAGCCAAGTACCCCTGAAGCGGCGGTTGTGAAGATGGCTATCCACAACAACATCGAAATGAATGCAAACATTTGATGGGAATAATGCTTAAGAATAGCGAATAGAGGAATCTCATAAACTAAGATATCATCTGCAATTTCAATCAAACTATTGTTATAAATAAGTGAGATGCTACCTAGTATGACTCCACTTCCAATTGCCGAAATCCACACCTCACCCTTTGATTTCATTTCATTCCCGACTGCACCAATAACCGCAATAAGCGGAAGAATGTTCAAGGCTGTGAAAGGAAATGCTGCTGTCCAGTTTTCACTACCTTGGAATTGGGAATATAGACCTAAGCTCTGATTTAAAGTGAAATGAATCAAAACGTAAAGCAACCCAACAATCAACAGCGGCAGGATATACGTGTTTAAGGACAGAACCCCATTAATATCACGGCTAAAGACTAATACGAGCGGAACCACAATCAGAACAATCCCAAACCAGTAAGGTTGATGGAAAGCCTGAAGGGTAGCCCCACTACCAGCCAACATCACAACAGTCGTCGTAAATAAGTAGAGAACAATCATCCCATCATACACAACAGAAAGCCTCTTTCCTACAATTGTCCGTAATACCGGAAGATAATGCTTAGACTGACTGTGATAGCTGATGGATAGGATGGTAAACGTACAAAGCGTAAAGAGGACCGTGAAAATAAGAATAGCCAGTCCACTTTCATAACCAAAAAACTGCCATAACTCCCGTCCTGAAGCATAACCCGCCCCAATCATTGTACCTATAATTAAAAACATCCATTTAAACCCCGATCGAATCATGTTTGTACCCCCATCCTTGTTCGTCGATGTATAGAATGACGTGAAACGCTGTATACTAATACCAATATGACTACGGAGGATAAGCTATGAATCTAAAGCAGAGATTTTTCCATGCTAAACCAGAAGAACGTTTCCATTATGAAGATGACCTCTTGCTTTCTGGAATGACAGAGAAACTCCTGGAATGGGTACCTTCCAATCGTGATCTCGTCCTTGTTTGCATCGGTACAGATCGCTCAACTGGTGATTCATTTGGACCTCTGTTGGGGAGCTTGCTTGAGGAGAAACGGTTGAACCACGTTCATGTCTATGGAACGCTAGATGAACCTGTTCATGCTGTGAATTTGGAAGAAAAGCTTCAAACAATCGGAGAAAATCATCAGAATCCTTTCATTATCGGTATTGATGCGTGCCTTGGTAAAGTCAGTTCAGTCGGAAGTCTCATCATTGGAAAGGGGCCTGTGAAGCCTGGAGCGGCCGTGAAGAAGCAGTTGCCAGAGGTAGGGGAGCTACACATTACAGGCGTGGTGAATGTGAGTGGGTTTATGGAGTACTTTGTGCTTCAGAATACGCGCCTTAATCTTGTCATGCATATGTCAAAGCGCGTTGCACAAGTGATTCAATCCTACGATCGAAAACGAGGGAAAGTTGCACCAAAGCCTCAAATTACGCTACAAACCGTTAAGAAAACAGTTGCCCCTTGGTCGCCAGTAAAAGAATAAGCCAGCACCATGTGCTGACTTATGTGAATTGCAAATATCCATATAATACAAATCCAACAAACAACAAGCTCGGTAGCAAGTTTGCTACACGAATCTTAATGATATTTAATAAGTTTAACCCAATTGCTAGAATTAGCAATCCGCCGGTTGCTGTTAATTCTACGATGAGCATATCTAGGAAACTTTGTGAAACGAATTGATCAATCTGGGTTGCAAACAAGGCAATCAACCCTTCATACATCACAACCGGCACCACGGAAAAGATGACTCCAATCCCAAGTGTAGTCGTTAGAATTAAGGCAACGAATCCATCAAGGATAGACTTTGTGAACAAGACCGAATGATCTCCTCGAATTCCACTATCCAATGCCCCTACAATAGACATTGCACCAATGACGAAGATAAGGGAGGAGGTCATGAATCCTTTTGAAACGTTGGATTCAGACTTCGTTTTAGATTCAAGCCAGTTCCCCAGTCGTTCGATTTTCCCTTCAATATTTAATCCTTCACCTACGACGGCCCCTAGCAACAAGCTGACAAGCACCACAATAATTGACTGTGATTGAATGGCCATCTGAAGTCCAATGAGGATGACCGCAAGTCCAATTCCATGCATGGCTGTTTCTTTCACTTTCTCAGGAATCTTATGTAGGACAAGTCCTAACGTTGTACCTACTACAATGCCAACCCCATTAACAATGGCACCTGACAACACCATATAAATCCTCTCCTTTATGACTGTTCTAGATGACGTTTCATGTGAAACATCGTCATTTGATGTCTATACGCAAAAAAATCCTGGTTTTGAGAATGACACAAAACCAGGGAAACGATCGTTATTCGTGATCTAACAGTTGTAGGATGCGTTCTAAATCGTCATTCGTAAAGAATTCAATCTCAATCTTACCTTTACGCTTCCCGCGTTGGATGTTCACCCCTGTACCCAAGCGGTCTTGTAGCTTTAACTCACGTTCTTGCAGAAACACATCTTTCGTTGGACGTTTTCGTTTCTTTTTCGCGCTTTTTTCATTCATCTGCACGATTAGATATTCCACTTGGCGAACATTTAGTCCATCCCGCTTAATTTTCTCGACAAGGGGGAGGATTTGTTCTTTATCTTTAAGGCCAAGTAGGGCACGTCCGTGGCCCATTGTTAGTGAACCTTCATTGATTAACTTGCTGACTGGTTCCGGCAAAGAGAGGAGCCGAACGATGTTGGCGATATGAGAGCGACTCTTACCTAAACGCTTAGAGAGTTCTTCCTGTGTTAAATCCAATTCATTCATAATGCTTGTATAGGCATGAGCTTCTTCAATCGGGGACAAATCTTCACGTTGTAAGTTCTCTAGTAAGGCAATCTCCATCATTCTACTGTCTGTAAGCTCCCTGACTACAGCTGGGATGGTTGGCAATCCTGCAGCCTTCGCAGCTCTGCAACGTCGTTCTCCCACTACGATTTCATAACCCTTAATACTTTTACGTAGTATGACTGGTTGTAGTACTCCATATTCTAAGATCGAATCTCTCAATTCATCGATTGCTTCTTGCTGGAATGTTTTCCTTGGTTGATAAGGATTTGGGCGACATTCTTTCAGGGCTATTTCCTGTACTTTTTCTTCTTCTTGCTGGTCTAATTCAGGGAAAAACGAACCTAATCCCTTACCCAACCCTCGCGCCATTCGCCATCACTTCCTTTGCTAAATCTAAATAAACTTCCGCACCTCGTGATTTCGGATCGTATAAGATAATCGGTTGCCCGTGACTTGGTGCTTCGCCTAAACGGACATTTCGCGGAATAATTGATCGGTACACTTTATCCTGAAAGTACTTCTTCACTTCTTCAATGACTTGAATACCGAGATTTGTCCTCGCATCCAACATCGTCAACAATACCCCTTCGATCATTAACTCTTTATTCAAGTGCTTCTGAACCAGACGGACCGTATTAAGAAGTTGACTGAGCCCTTCCAACGCATAATACTCACACTGAACAGGGATTAATACCGCGTCTGAAGCGGTTAACGCATTAATGGTCAACAGACCAAGAGAAGGAGGACAGTCAATAATGACATAATCATAATCTTCTTTCACTTGATCAATCGCCTTCTTCAGACGTACTTCTCTTGATATGGTAGGAACAAGTTCAATCTCTGCCCCCGCTAACTGAATCGTGGCCGGAATGATATGTAAGTTCTCGACCAGTGTTGCGACATTTACAGCCTTCGGGTCTAAGTCTTCAATTAAGACGTTATAGACACAGTAATCCATATCCGCTTTATCAATGCCGACCCCACTCGTTGCATTCCCCTGTGGATCGATATCGACAAGCAACACTTTATGATTCAAATAGGCTAAGCACGCACTTAAATTGACAGCTGTCGTGGTTTTACCCACTCCACCTTTTTGATTCGCAACCGCTAATACCTTCCCCAATGATGTCACCTACCTAATTCCTGTCATCTATTAAACTTATTCTATCATTTTTTTCTGAAAATAAATGGACATTTTAAGCATTTGACGTACAAAAATCCCCATCCTGTGCGGAACACGAAAGATGGGTCTCTACAAAACTATGATTGTTTGTTCTTCGGAATCTTAATGGTAATCTGATAATACTCATCGTAGTCTTCTTCGTCAGTCTCTAAATCAATACCTGTGTCAGAAACCATATTTAAAGATTGTCGAATGGTATTCATCGCAATACGCATATCTTTACTAATGCCCTTAAGTTTGGGTTTCTTTTTCTTTGGCTCTTTATTCTCAAGCATTTTGCTAATTCTCTCTTCAGTTTGCTTCACGTTCAGCCCATTATCAATGATGAGCTGGAGCAAGGCAACCTGTTTATCAGCTTCCTTTAGTACAATAAGAGCACGTGCATGGCGTTCTGTAATCTTCTTATCTAATAATGCCTGTTGAACTTCATCAGGAAGTTTCAATAGACGTAATTTATTTGCGACAGTAGATTGGCTCTTTCCTAATCGTTGAGCTAATGCTTCTTGGGTCAACTCATGAATCTCAAGCAAGCTCGCATAGGCCTTTGCTTCTTCAATGACCGTTAGTTCTTCACGCTGAAGGTTTTCAATGAGTGCAACAGAAGCCGTTTGCGAATCGTTCATCTCTCTTATGATAGACGGCACATTCGTCCAACCTAAGGATTTAACCGCTCGCCAACGACGCTCACCAGCAATAATTTCATACCTTGTATTGCCATCGGCTTTTCGGAGAACAATGGGTTGAATCATTCCATGCGTCTTAATCGTTTGGGCAAGTTCTTCAATCTTCTCTTCATTGAAAATGGAACGAGGTTGATAACGGTTCGGTTCAATATCATCAACGTTGACTTGAATCACTTCGTCAGGATGATATTCTGGTTGGTCCTGCTCTCCCGCTTCGGATTTGTCCCCTAATCCAAATAGACGGCTAAACGGGTGTTTCATCCTTCGACACCACCTTTTCTCTCCACACGTTATGTAAGACTCCAGTGAGTATATAGATGTTTCACGTGAAACAAAAGAAAAAAATCAATCAAAAAGCGCTGCAGCTGCGAAGCTACTGCGCAATATTTTCCGAGTCTATATCTTTAACAATTTTACCATAAAAGCAACATGAATAGCAGATGTTCTAGAAATCTTTTCATAATCTTCAAATTCGAGAACAATTTATATATTCGCCGCGTTATTCCAAATTCCTTCTATTCGATTCAGACAAAATGGCTGTTGAACAAAGAAAAAGGCGCTCAAGTGAGCGCCTTTTTCTATTCTGTAATTGGTGATTTATTTGGTAGACCCGGTTTCCGTGGATACTTCTTCGGTGTCTTACGTTTCTTATCTACAATGGCAATATTACGCTCACTGTCCTCTTGAGGAAGATGGAATTGATGAACCTCTCTCATCTCTCCTCCTAACAGATTTACAGCAAACGTGGCATCATCCCATTCATCTTGGAAACTTGCTGCTTTCATAGCGATAAAGGTTCCACCTGTCTTAACAAGCGGAAGACAAAGTTCACTTAAAACAGACATACGAGCTACCGCTCTTGCCATCACAATATCATAGGATTCTCTAAATTTCTGGTTTTTGCCGAACGTTTCTGCACGATCGTGGTAGAACGCCACGTCTGAAAGCTCTAGCTGATTCGCTAAATGGTTTAAGAACGTGATACGTTTCTTTAAAGAATCCACAATCGTGACTTTGAGATTAGGAAAGACGATTTTAAGCGGAATACTTGGGAATCCTGCCCCTGCTCCAACATCACAAATGGACACCGGTTGACTAAAATCGTAATAAAATGCAGCGGAGATGGAGTCGTAGAAGTGTTTTAAATACACTTCTTCTTGGTCCGTAATCGCTGTAAGATTCATTTTTTCATTCCACTCAACAAGGGTTTCAAAGTACGTATGAAATTGGTTGAGTTGATGTTCCGACAACGTAATTCCCTTTTCGTTTAGCGCATCAAGAAAAGCATCTACTTTCATGGTCCAACCCTTTCTCTATTAAGATTCAACGCGTGCGATTTTACCTTGTTCCAAATAGATCATTAGGATATTCACATCCGCAGGGTTAACACCTGAAATACGTGAAGCCTGCCCAAGTGACAATGGACGCACTTCTTTAAGATGATCTTTTGCTTCAAAGGCTAATCCGTGGATAGCATCGTAGTCAATGTTATCTGGGATTTTCTTACCTTCCATGCGGCGCATTTTCTCTACTTGCTGCATGGATTTCGCAATATAACCAGCGTATTTGATTTGAATCTCCACTTGTTCTTCTACATCTTCCGGTAATTTCGTTTCAGGAGATGTAAGTTGAGAAACCATGTGGTATTTCATTTCAGGACGCTTCAACAAATCGGATGCACGAATAGCATCTTTCAGAAGTGTTCCGCCTGCTTGTTCAATGACAGCTTGAACCTCATCTTCGGGCTTCAAGATGACACTTTCTAATCGTTTCTTCTCAGCTTCGATTAGACTCTTCTTCTCTTGATAACGACTGTAACGTTCTTCTGAGATCATGCCAATTTCATATCCAATGTCTGTTAGACGTAGGTCTGCATTGTCATGACGAAGAAGAAGACGGTGTTCGGCACGAGAAGTCAGCAAACGATATGGCTCATTTGTACCTTTCGTAACAAGGTCATCAATCAGAACGCCAATGTAAGCTTGAGAACGGTCTAGAATAACCGGCTCTTTGCCAAGTACTTTAGAAGCTGCATTAATCCCAGCCATTAAGCCTTGTGCGCCAGCTTCTTCATAGCCAGAAGTACCGTTAATTTGTCCTGCCGTGAATAGACCGCTAATTTTCTTCGTTTCAAGTGTTGGCCATAACTGTGTTGGCACAACAGCATCATATTCAATGGCATAGCCTGCACGCATAATCTCTGCATTTTCAAGGCCTGGTACCGTTTTAATCATTTCGTGTTGCACGTACTCTGGAAGAGACGTGGATAAACCTTGGACATACACTTCTTCTGTGTTACGGCCTTCAGGCTCGAGGAAGACCTGGTGTCGAGGTTTATCGTGGAAACGCACAATCTTATCCTCTACAGAAGGGCAATAGCGTGGTCCTGTGCCTTCAATCATGCCAGAATACATGGCAGATAGGCTTAAGTTATCATTGATAATTTTGTGCGTGAATTCGTTCGTGTACGTAAGCCAACATGGAATTTGGTCTGTAATAAACTCTGTCGTTTCATAAGAAAACGCACGAGGTTCTTCATCACCTGGTTGAATCTCAGTCTTAGAATAGTCAATGGAATGACTGTTAACGCGCATCGGTGTACCCGTCTTGAAACGAACGATGTCTAAACCAAGATCTTCGATGTTTTGTGCTAATTTAGAGGAAGAGCGTTGGTTATTCGGTCCACTTTCGTAGGAAAGGTCGCCAATAATAACGCGGCTTCGCATAAATGTACCAGTTGTCACGATGACAGAATCAGCGTAGTAAGCGCCGCCTGTTTCCGTAATGACACCTTTACACACGTCATCTTCAACAATCAATTCGTTGACCATACCTTGACGTAACGTTAGATTCTGTTCGTTCTCAAGTACTTCTTTCATTTCTTGAATATATAAATGTTTATCCGCTTGTGCACGTAAAGCACGAACGGCAGGGCCTTTTCCTGTGTTCAATAGACGCATTTGGATATACGTTTTATCAATGGTCTTGGCCATTTCGCCACCAAGCGCATCAATTTCACGCACAACAATGCCCTTAGCCGGGCCTCCAATTGAAGGGTTACAAGGCATAAATGCAACCATATCCAAGTTCAACGTTAGCATAAGTGTTTTCGCTCCGCGACGTGAAGACGCAAGAGCAGCTTCTACACCTGCATGACCGGCACCAACAACAATGACATCGTAGTGTCCAGCATTATATGTTGCCATGATATTCTCTCCTTAACATGTGAATTATTTCCCTAAGCAGAACTGGGAGAATAACTGGTCGATTAGGCTGTCGCCGACAGTGTCGCCGACGATTTCACCTAGGATTTCCCACGTTCTCGTGACATCAATTTGCACTAAATCAATTGGCATTCCCATTTCCATGCTATTCATAGCATCTTCAAGCGCACTTTTCGCCTGATTGAGAAGTTGAATATGACGAACATTCGAAACGTACGTCATATCGCCGGTGTCGAGTTCTCCTTCAAAGAAGATGTCTTTAATGGAATCCTCGAGTTCATCAATGCCTTCTTCCTTAATTAAGGACGTTGAAACAATTGGCGCATCACCAGCAATTTCACGCAATCGTTCGGTGTTGATTTTCTTCTGGAGGTCTGTCTTGTTCAGGATGATGATGGTATCGAGGTCACGTACAATCTCAAATAATTTCTCATCTTCCTCCGTGATTTCATCTCCGTAGTTCATTACAAGTAAGATTAAGTCCGCTTCCTTAAGAACTTGGCGCGATCGTTCTACACCAATCTTCTCAACAAGGTCTTCTGTTTCACGAATACCCGCGGTATCAATTAAGCGTAGTGGTACCCCACGAACGTTGACGTATTCTTCAATTACATCACGCGTTGTACCAGGTACATCTGTAACAATCGCTTTATTCTCATGCACGAGCGTATTCATTAACGACGATTTTCCAACGTTTGGACGTCCAACGATGGCTGTCCCTAATCCTTCCCGAAGGATCTTCCCTTGTTGCGCGGTCTGGAGGAGCCGTTCAATTTCCGCATGTACTTTCTTCGTATTCGTCAGCATTAATTCGTTCGTCATCTCTTCTACATCATCGTATTCAGGATAATCGATGTTCACCTCTACAGAGGCAAGAGACTGGAGCAAATCTTGACGCAAGTCTTGAATCATCTTGGATAGTCGTCCATCAATTTGCTTCATAGCAACATTCATGGCTCGGTCAGTCTTTGCGCGAATTAAGTCCATAACCGCTTCAGCTTGAGACAGGTCAATACGTCCGTTCATAAAGGCACGCTTTGTAAATTCACCTGGCTCAGCCATTCTTGCTCCATTTCCAAGAACTAGCTCGAGTACACGGTTAACAGATACCATGCCACCGTGGCAGTTAATCTCAACAATATCTTCTCTTGTAAATGTCTTTGGAGCTCGCATGACAGAAACCATTACTTCTTCGACAAGTTCATCCGTTCTAGGGTCCACAAGCTTTCCATAGTGAATCGTATGGGAGTCGACTTCATTTAAGTCTTTTCCTTTAAAGATCCCACTTGCTATTTCTACCGCTTCTGGTCCACTTAACCGTACAATGGCAATGGCACCTTCACCCATCGGTGTCGAAATGGCGCTAATTGTATCTGTTTCCATGCGCGTTCACCCCTTTCAATTTACTTAATCTATATAGTTATCCACATAATCATTATATTTACAGTCACTAACCTTAATAGGTTAGCATAAGTCGCTTAGAATTGAAAAGTTTTTTAATCAGTCTGCCCAACTTCATAGCCGCTATTCTATCCACATGTGGATATCTTTTCATCCACCACTGAGCGGAGAGCGTCTTTTCTCCAATAAAAAAAGCCAGGAGTATGAAAACTCCTGGCTACTTTTCTACTGCTTTGGTCGAACGACTACGTAACGATTCGGTTCGTTACCATCCGAGTAAGTCGTCACTTTCGGATGTCTCTGCAAAGCAGCATGTATAATCTTTCTCTCATAGGAAGGCATGGCTTCTAATGAAACGTCCTTTTGCAACGCTATACATTTATCTGCTGTATTTTCAGCCAATGACTGAAGCGTTGCTTTCCGGCGCTCACGATAACCTTCTGCGTCAACGTATACGGTATAGAATTTATCCGTGTGCCGATTAATGGCGAGCTGTGCCAGACTTTGAAGAGCGTTTAGTGTTTTTCCACGCTTACCAATCAGCATAGCAACGCGTTTTCCTGAAAGTTGGAAATAAACGTTACGGCTTTTCTGGCGTACTTCAACTTCAACATCAGCACCCATTCCATTGGCAATCTCTTGTAAGTAATCCATCGTTTCCTGAACAGGATCAGCAGCGGACGCTTCTTCTGGTTCGCCCAAATCCTGTTCAGCTTCATCGATAGAATGTTCCAATCGATTTTCTTCTACAACTTCAGGTTCAATAGAAGTAGGAGTTCGTTCTTCTAAGGTTTCGCTCACCTCAACATGATTCGCATCTGAATCATCTTGTGGCGCTTTAGAAGTCTCGAACGAATGAGACGGATTGAATTGAACTTTCACAATCGCTCGTTTAGAACCAAAAAGGCCAAACAAACCCTTCTTACCTTCATCAATTACTTCAATCTCGGCTTGGTCTCTAGAGATGTTCAACTGATCTAGTGCTGACTGGACCGCTGCCTCAACATTCACACCAGAAGCAGTTACTTGTCTCACTAGTTTGAACCTCCTGCGTCTTTCATGATTGGACCACGAACGAAATACGTTTGGGCAATCATGAAGATGTTACCTACAACCCAGTAAAGCGCTAAGGCAGCAGGGAAGTTGAGTGCGAAGACTCCAATCATAATCGGAAGGACATACAACATCACTTTCATTTGTGGCTGTTGAGCTGCCGCACCGTTTCCTGCCATCATTAATTTCTGCTGTAAGAACGTCGTCAATGCAGCAATTAATGGCATGAGGAAGAACGGATCGGGCTCACCTAGCTCGAACCAAAGGAAACTATGTGCATTGATTTCTTGTGTACGTACAATGGCATGATAGAACGCAATCAAGATCGGCATCTGAACAATTAATGGGAGACACCCAGCAAGCGGGTTTACTCCATGCTTCTGGAATAGTTGCATCGTTTCCTGTTGAAGCTTTTGTTGAGTTTGCTGATCTTTAGAACTATATTTCTCACGAAGTGCTTGAAGTTCTGGTTGGATGGCTTGCATCCCTTTCGAACTCTTCAACTGCTTGATGTTCAATGGTAGAAGAACCAAGCGGATAATTAGCGTAACAATAACAATCGATAAACCGAAATTATCACCGGTTACATTAGCTACATATTTCATGAGCTCAGACAGGGGATATACAAAATACTTGTTCCATATACCTGTACTATCTGAGTTAATTGGTTCGTTAATCTCCGTACACCCAGTTAGTACAGCTAGAAGTCCCGTCAATGCTACAAGTAAAAGGACTTTCTTTCGCAACGTCTTTTCCTCCTTAGTCTTATCCCTATGTATCGTGCAGTTTGAACAAGTTCATCTTACCATTAATCAAATCTGCACTTCTATATTAAATAAAAAGAATAAAAGCTATTTTTGGACTTTCTTCTTTTTCAATAAGTGAGTTTTAGTCAAAACATGCGTCAGACTCTTCTTAATCTCATGGAAATCCATTTGATTCGTCGGCTTCCTAGCAATTACGACCAGATCATAGTGTTGCTTTAGAAATGGATCTAACTCTTGGAACGCTTGTCGTAAGTACCGCTTAATCTGATTTCTCATCACGGCATTGCCAATTTTCTTGCTGACAGAAAGGCCAACTCGAAAATGATGTTGATCTTCCTTCTTCACGTAATACAACACTAATTGTCGATTAGCGAAGGAAGTTCCTCTTTTAAACACGTATTGAAATTCTTCATTCTTCTTAATTCGGTAATTCTTCTTCATTGCTGTTTACACACTCCAATAAATGTGAGGAACCACTCCATCAAAACATCCCATAAAGTTGATAAAAGCTAGAAAAAAGACCACTGAGTAGAATGTCAGTGGCCTATGCAGATAAAACTTTTCTTCCTTTACGACGACGACGCTTTAGAACCTCACGTCCATTTTTTGTACTCATACGGGTACGGAAACCATGGACCTTTTTACGCTTACGGTTATTTGGTTGAAATGTACGTTTCATTTATAAGACACCTCCCTGAGGAAAGAAATACTTAAAACTTCAAAAGACAGTCTTACACATTATAAGTATGAATGCAGATAGATGTCAACTCATTATTCCAAATGCAATCTTCAGAAGCTTGTACAACACATTAGATCTCAGTTGTTCCAGAGGGAGTGTGAATAACATTTGAACCCAAAAACCGTTATCCACACCCATTATAGACAAGATAATCACAAAATATAGTGCTGTGGAAAAGATTTATCTACAACGGATTGAATATGTGGATAACCACTCGAAAAACATTGCACTGTCTGTTTTTATTTGGTATTATATTTGTGTTTTAACGCTGAATAACTCACGAAGCTAATAACACTTACCCACAGATTGTGGATAAACTGTGGACATTCATACACACGATTGTTTGCTCTTTTATCAACAAGCCTGTGGATGATGCTAATAAGTTTATGATACACTGGCATACCAACTATTTTATCTCCACATTTGTTATAACGAACAAGATTGAACAAACCTTGTACAACATACCTCCGGACCTTTCTCGGCTAGGTACAACTAGTTGATTTAGAAAGATGTCGAGAGGTTTTTTGTTTCATAGATACTAACGTTAAAGAAGAAAGGGGTGAATGTCTTGGAAAACATTACAGAGCTCTGGAATACTACGCTCAGTCATGTAGAAGAGAAAATCTCGAAGCCAAGCTTTGAGACATGGCTAAAGAGCACGAAAGCTGATTCCTTGAAGGATGATACGTTAATCATTACTGCTCCTAATGAATTCGCAAGAGATTGGTTAGAAAGTCGCTATGCTGATTTAATTTCTGACACATTATACGAAGTAACCGGGGCACAACTACGAACAAAGTTTATTATCCCCGAATCAAAAGATGAATCTCTCGATGACCTAAAACCCGCAGCCAAACAAGTCCCGAATATTAAACAAGACGAACAAGAAGAATCGCCTCAAAGCATGTTGAATTCGAAATATACGTTCGACACATTTGTTATTGGTTCTGGAAACCGATTTGCTCACGCTGCCTCACTAGCTGTAGCCGAAGCTCCTGCTAAGGCGTATAATCCACTCTTCATTTATGGAGGAGTTGGACTTGGAAAGACTCACCTGATGCATGCTATTGGACATTATGTATTAGATCATAATCCTTCTGCTAAGGTTGTTTACCTTTCTTCAGAGAAGTTTACGAACGAGTTCATTAACTCGATTCGGGACAATAAGGCCGTTAATTTCCGCAATAAATATCGAAATGTGGACGTGCTCTTAATTGATGATATTCAATTCCTCGCTGGAAAAGAACAAACTCAAGAAGAGTTCTTCCATACGTTCAACACGCTTCATGAAGAAAGTAAACAAATTGTCATCTCAAGTGATCGTCCACCTAAAGAGATTCCGACGCTTGAAGATCGACTTCGTTCCCGTTTCGAATGGGGTCTTATTACAGATATTACGCCTCCTGACTTAGAGACTCGGATTGCAATCCTAAGGAAAAAGGCGAAAGCTGAAGGCTTAGATATACCAAATGAAGTGATGCTCTATATTGCAAATCAAATAGATACGAACATCCGAGAACTAGAAGGTGCACTTATTCGTGTAGTTGCTTATTCTTCCCTCATTAATCGAGATATTAACGCATCCCTTGCAGCAGAGGCATTAAAGGATATCATTCCTTCTTCTAAGCCGAGGGTGATTACGATCCAGGCGATACAAGAGATGGTAGCGAAGAAATATAGCATTAAACTTGAGGATTTCGCTGCGAAGAAACGAACTAAATCTGTAGCTTATCCTCGCCAAATTGCTATGTATTTATCAAGAGAGATGACGGACTTCTCTTTACCTAAGATTGGCGAAGAATTCGGGGGTCGTGACCATACAACTGTCATTCACGCCCATGAGAAGATCTCTAAAATGATTAGTTCAGATTCAGAAGTTCAACGTGATATCGATGAATTAAAAGAATCACTGAAAGCAAACACTTAACAGGGCTGTGAATAACTATATTTGTTGTACAGAAAGTTAATCACAACTTATGCACATGTGGAAAACCTTAGTATCAACGAGTTAATTATGGTTATCCACAAATTCACAGCCCTTACTACTACTACGACTATTTTTTTATAAATAAATATATATATTAATCACGAATTCTAGGAGGATTCCTGCATGAAGTTCACAATCCAACGAGATCAATTAATGGCTAGCGTTCAAGATGTCATGAAAGCCATCTCGTCTCGAACAACCATCCCTATCTTAACGGGTATGAAATTGGAAGCATCTGAGGATGGGATTAAATTAACCGGTAGTGATTCAGATGTATCCATTGAATCATTCATTCCAGCCGAAGAAGATGGAATTGTCTATGTAGAGGATATTCAACCAGGGAGTATCGTATTACAGGCTAAATATTTCCCGGATATTGTGCGTAAGTTACCACAATCGTCCGTTCATATTTCTGTTGATGACCATTTAAACGTTAGCATCCAATCTGGAAGTGCTGAATTTCACTTAAATGGCCAAGATGCAGAAGAATATCCACAGCTTCCTCAACTTCAAACTGAGCACAGCTTGGAGATTCCAATTGATTTATTGAAGACGCTAATTAAACAAACTGTTTTCGCGGTGTCCACGTCAGAAACACGACCTATCTTGACAGGTGTAAACATGCAGATTAGCGGAGACGATTTATACTTTGTCGCAACAGACAGCCATAGACTTGCTTCTAGAAAAGTTCCGATGAATGGCCAACTTAAGAATCTTTCTTTTGAGAATGTTGTCATTCCAGGTAAGAGCTTAACGGAACTGAATAAGATCTTAGATGATTCTCAGGAAACAATCGAAATTAGTGTGACGGAGAACCAAATTCTATTTAGAACGAAGCATCTATACTTCTTGTCTCGTTTGTTGGATGGAAACTATCCAGAAACATCCCGTCTTATTCCAGAGCAAAGCAAGACGGTTGTACAAATCGATACGAAAGAATTGCTACAATCCATTGACCGTGCTTCCTTACTTGCTAAAGAAAATCGAAATAGCGTCGTGAAACTCGTGACAAAGAACGATACACAAGTTGAAATTACGAGTAACTCGCCTGAAGTTGGGAAAGTTGTCGAAGAAGTTCGTACCGAATCGCTTGAAGGAGAAGAACTTAAGATTTCCTTTAGCGCTAAGTACATGATGGACGCACTGAAAGTCATGGATAGTGAAAAAGTAAATATTCAGTTCACAGGTGCCATGAGACCATTCTTGATTCAGCCTATTGATGATGACCAAATTCTTCAGCTGATTCTACCTGTTCGAACGTATTAATTTCGTAAAGCAAGGGGAACTTCCTCTTGCTTTACTTTTCTTATGGCACATTATTTAGTAAAATAAAGAGATGGCAAACTCAAAAAAATAGGGTGAAAATATGAACGAAATTGAAATCAATACAGAAATGATCCAATTAGGTAAGTTTCTACAAATTGCTGGCGTTATTGAAACTGGTGGCATGGCCAAGTGGTTCTTGTCTGAATTTGCTGTAACAGTAAATGGAGAAGAAGAATCAAGACGCGGTCGTAAGCTAACGATTGGCGATGTCATTGAAATTGAGGAAGTTGGCACATTTAAGGTCGTACCAGAACCAGAAGAGTTGGATTAATGTAGAGGGGAATCCCTATGCGCATAGATGAATTGGCATTAAGACATTACCGGAATTATGAAGAGCTGCATCTCACATTTGATGATCGAGTCAATGTGATTATTGGAGAGAACGCCCAGGGGAAGACAAACTTGATGGAAGCCATCTATGTTTTAGCTTTTTCGAAATCTCATCGTACGCCACGGGACAAAGAATTGATTAAATGGGACGAGGAATATGCTAAAATAAAAGGGGCAGTCCATAAACGAAATCGACGACTACCGATGGAGATTGTCGTATCTAAGAAGGGCAAGAAAGCGAAATTAAATCACCTTGAACAAAAACGCCTCAGCGATTACATTGGGGCGTTAAATGTTGTGATGTTTGCTCCGGAGGATTTGAATCTTGTAAAGGGAAATCCTCAAGTACGACGTCGGTTTATTGATATGGAGATTGGTCAGATTCAACCGACTTATATTTATCATTTAGGACAATATCAAAAAGTTTTGAAACAGCGTAACTCGCTCTTGAAAGACATGCAGCGTAATCGTCACGCACAGCCAGACCGGACCATGTTGCACATTCTAACCGAGCAACTTGTAGAACATGCGGCTGTCATTACTTCCAAGCGTTTTACGTTCATGCAGCTCCTTCGGAATTGGGCAACACCCATCCATGAAGGGATTAGTCGTGGCCTTGAACGATTAGAAATTGGCTATCAAGCTACTGCGGATGTATCAGAGGACATGGATTTGTCCAAAATGATAGAAGTCTATACAAATAAATTTCAAGATATAGAGAACAAGGAGATTGAACGAGGGACCTCACTTTCAGGTCCACATCGTGATGACCTTGTTTTGTATGTGAACGGTAAAGACGTCCAGACGTATGGTTCCCAAGGCCAACAGCGTACAACGGCCCTATCCTTGAAACTGGCCGAAATTGAGCTGATTAAGAGTGAGGTTGGGGAATATCCAATTCTTCTCTTGGATGATGTCTTGAGTGAACTAGACGACCATCGTCAATCCCATCTCTTGCACACGATTCAAGGAAAGGTGCAAACATTTGTGAGCACAACAAGTGTGGACGGGATTGAACATGAGACGTTGAAGCAAGCGGATCTGTTTTATGTGACGGAAGGCAAAGTGACGAAGGAGAAGTGAGGTGCTTACGTGTTTATACACATTGGGGAAGACCACGTAATTGAGTCGAAAGATGTTATTGCAATTGTAGATTCAGATTTAATGGATTCCTCTCAGATTGTAGAGGAAATGATTACGAACCAGACACGAAATGAACGCGTGTTTGACTCTCCACAAGCGGACACGAAGTCAATCGTCATTACAAAACAGTTTATCTATTTCAGCCCGTTGTCTGTTTACACGTTGAAAAAGCGGGCAAATATGACATCGGCTTTAAAGAATATGGATGATTACTCTGAAGAGTTTACGGAATAAATGATTGACGCTCTATAGAAGAGAACCTAGGAAAGAAGTGTAGGTGAAGAGAATGGCAATGGATGATAACGTAACAAATGAACAGAGCTATGATGAAAGTCAGATACAAGTACTAGAAGGTCTAGAAGCTGTTCGTAAACGTCCCGGCATGTACATTGGCTCTACGAATGAGAAAGGACTTCATCACCTTGTCTGGGAGATTGTCGATAATAGTATTGATGAAGCTTTAGCGGGCTACTGCGATACGATTACCGTGACAATCGAAGAAGACAATAGCATTACCGTTACGGATAACGGTCGAGGAATTCCAGTTGGCATGCACAAAAAGGTGAATCGACCAGCTGTTGAAGTAATTCTGACTGTTCTACACGCAGGTGGTAAGTTTGGTGGCGGCGGATATAAAGTTTCAGGGGGACTTCACGGTGTTGGAGCTTCCGTTGTAAATGCCTTGTCATCTGAACTAGAAGTCTATGTTCATCTAGATGGGAAGATTCATTACCAACGCTTCCATCGTGGCGTCCCAGAAGAAGATCTGAAAGTAATCGGGGAAACGGATGTAACAGGTACTCGTATCCATTTCACACCTGATGAAGAGATCTTCACAGAAACACGAGAGTATAACTACGATACGCTTGCAAATCGCTTGAGAGAGCTAGCGTTTTTAAATAAAGGCATTACCATTACGATTGATGACAAGCGAGAAGAAGAAGCTGAGGAGAAGGCGTTCTATTACGAAGGTGGAATTAGTTCCTACGTGGAGCACTTGAATCGCACACGTGAAGTATTTCATGAGCCATTCTATGTGGAAACGGAACAAGAGGGGATTACAGTAGAGATTGCCCTTCAATACAATGACGGCTTCGTAGGGAACATCTATTCATTCGCCAATAACATTAATACGTATGAAGGCGGAACGCATGAATCAGGATTTAAGACGGCACTGACGCGTGTCATTAACGATTATGCGAGAAAGAATCAGATGTTCAAGGATAACGACCCGAACCTAACAGGGGACGATGTGCGAGAAGGATTAACAGCCATTATCTCCATCAAGCACCCAGACCCTCAGTTTGAGGGACAAACGAAAACGAAGCTTGGGAATAGTGAGGCTCGTACGGTGACAGACGCTGTCTTCAACGAACAGTTCTCTAAATTCCTATTCGAGAACCCTGAAACGGCTCGCAAAGTTGTCGAGAAAGGGTTAATGGCTTCTCGTGCCCGTTCGGCAGCGAAAAAAGCACGTGAATTGACCCGAAGAAAGAATGCGCTTGAAGTATCGAATCTTCCTGGTAAATTGGCGGATTGTGCTTCGAAAGACCCGTCCATTGGAGAACTGTACATCGTTGAGGGTGACTCAGCGGGAGGTTCTGCTAAGCAAGGCCGAGACCGTCACTTCCAAGCCATTCTTCCATTACGCGGAAAAATTATAAACGTTGAGAAGGCGCGTCTAGATAAAATCCTTTCCAACAATGAGGTTCGTTCCATCATCACAGCACTTGGAACGGGAATTGGGGAAGACTTTGATATCTCGAAGGCCCGCTATCATAAGATTGTCATTATGACAGATGCGGATGTGGATGGTGCACACATTCGAACACTATTATTAACGTTCTTCTATCGCTATATGCGCCCGTTGCTAGAGTATGGCTATATTTATATCGCTCAGCCGCCTCTATACAAGATCCAACAAGGAAAAGTGGCCTATTACGCTTACAACGATAAAGAGATGGAAGCGAAGCTAGAAGAACTTCCTAAGCAGCCTAAGCCAGGCTTACAACGCTATAAGGGTCTTGGTGAGATGAATCCTGAGCAACTTTGGGAAACAACAATGAATCCTGAAACTAGAACGACGCTACAGGTTAGTCTACAAGACGCGATTGAAGCGGATGAAATATTTGAGATTCTGATGGGAGACAAAGTAGAGCCCCGCAGAAACTTTATTCAAGATAATGCCCAATATGTGAAAAACCTTGATGTGTAATAGAAGAGACCTCTACTAGAGGTCTCCTTCTTCCTCATTTTGGATAGGAGGTCATCTGATGGCAGATCAACAACGTCCCCAAGTACAAGAAATTAATATCAGTCAAGAAATGAAGACATCCTTTATGGACTATGCCATGAGTGTAATTGTGTCTCGTGCTCTTCCTGACGTTCGAGACGGACTTAAGCCTGTGCACCGTCGTATCCTGTATGCTATGCATGATTTAGGAATGCACGCAGACAAAGCCTATAAGAAATCAGCACGTATCGTCGGTGAGGTAATTGGTAAGTACCACCCTCACGGAGATTCAGCCGTATACGACACGATGGTTCGTATGGCACAGGATTTCAACTATCGCTACGAGCTTGTCGATGGACACGGAAACTTTGGTTCAGTCGATGGAGATGCAGCGGCTGCTATGCGTTATACCGAAGCGCGTATGTCTAAGATCTCGATGGAAATCCTACGAGATATCAACAAGGATACAATCGACTATGATGAGAACTACGATGGCACTGAGCGCGAACCACTCGTTCTTCCTGCCCGTTTCCCGAACCTACTTGTGAATGGTGGTAGCGGAATTGCGGTTGGAATGGCGACAAACATTCCGCCTCATCAACTCGGCGAAGTCATTGATGCGTTGCTTGCTGTAAGCCGCGATCCAGAAATTACGATTGAAGAACTTATGCAAGATTACATTTACGGACCAGATTTCCCAACGGGTGGGCAAATCCTAGGTCGTAGTGGAATCCGAAAAGCCTTTGAAACTGGTAAAGGCTCCGTTACGGTTAGAGCTAAAACCGAAATCGAAGAGTTATCGAATGGTAAGCCACGTATTATCGTGACTGAGCTGCCTTTCCAAGTAAACAAGGCAAAACTTGTTGAGAAGATTGCGGAGCTCGTTCGAGATAAGAAGATTGATGGAATTACAGACCTACGAGATGAGTCTGACCGTGATGGAATGCGAGTTGTGATTGAACTTCGTAAAGATGTGAACGCAAACGTCTTACTCAATAACCTGTATAAGCAAACGGCCTTACAAACCTCCTTCGGGATTAATACGCTTGCGCTTGTGAATGGTCGTCCGAAAGTACTGACACTTAAAGAATGCTTAAATCATTACTTAGCACACCAAGTGGAAGTCATCGAGCGCCGTACTCGTTATGAATTGAATAAGGCAGAAGCAAGAGCTCATATTCTTGAAGGGTTACGTGTAGCCTTAGACCACATCGATGAAATCATTACCTTAATTCGTGAATCCCAAACAACAGATATTGCGAAAGAAGGCTTAATGACTAGGTTCGAATTATCCGATAAACAGGCACAGGCGATTTTAGATATGCGTCTACAGCGCTTAACAGGATTAGAGCGTGAAAAGATTGAGTCTGAATATCAACAGCTCATCAACCACATCGCTGAACTAAAGGCAATCTTAGCCGATGAAGAGAAAGTGCTTGAAATCATTCGTGAAGAGTTAATGGAAATTCGTGACCGTTTCAACGATACACGTCGCACGGAGATCATCGCAGGTGGCGTTGACTTCATTGAGGATGAAGACCTGATTCCTGAAGAGACGGTTGTAGTGACTCTAACTCACCAAGGATATATTAAGCGCCTTCCAGCAACTACGTATCGTTCCCAACGACGTGGTGGAAGAGGCATACAAGGAATGGGCACAAATGAAGACGACTTTGTGGAACATCTCCTGTCTACGTCCTCTCACCATACGTTGCTGTTCTTTACGAACAAAGGGAAAGTTTACCGCGCTAAAGGCTATGAAGTTCCTGAATTTAGTCGAACGGCGAAAGGGATTCCAATTATTAATCTACTAGGCGTTGAAAAAGGCGAGTGGGTTAATGCTGTTATAGCGGTGGATGAATTTGATGAAGAATCGTACTTGTTCTTCACAACTAAATTCGGCGTATCGAAGCGTACATCCGTTTCCCAGTTTGCAAACATCCGTAAAGGTGGCCTCATCGCACTAAACTTACGTGAAGGCGATGAATTGATCTCTGCTCGTCTAACCGACGGCAACAAAGATATCATCATCGGTACAAAAGGTGGATATCTCATCCGCTTCCCAGAAGTAGATGTCCGTCCAATGGGACGTACTGCATCAGGCGTTAAAGGAATTTCCCTTCGAGAAGACGATGAGGTTGTGTCTATGGAAATTCTAGAAGAAGATGTGTACGTATTGAACGTCACTACGAAAGGTTTCGGGAAACGAACACCAGCTTCTGAATACCGCATTACAGGGCGTGGAGGAAAAGGTATTCTCACATGTAACCTAACTGAGCGGAATGGAGAAGTGGTGACCGTTAAGGCAGTTCGTGAAGAAGAAGACGTCATGATTATTACGGAAAGTGGAGTCTTAATCCGTATGCCGGTAGACAGCATCTCCATAACTGGACGTAATACGCAAGGGGTGCGCCTCATCCGAGTTCAAGATGAAGAGGAAGTAGCAACCGTTGCACGGATTGCAAGAGAAGAAGAAGTAGAAGAAGCCATTGAAGGAGTAGCCGTTGAAGAGACGGAACATCTTCCAGGCACAACTGACCAACAACAAGAAGAAACAACCGAAGAAGAGTAGTCTAGCATAGGGATAACGGGTTCGTTATCCCTTTTTTCTCATGTTTACCCATAATAGAGGAGGAGAACAGGGTGCATATACATACAAGCCAACTCATTGAAGGATGTATGATTACAAAGGATGTAACGGGTAAAACCAATCATCCTATTGTAGAGAAGAACACGGTTGTAAAACCTATTCACATTGAAATTCTTCATGACTTTATGATTGATGAAGTGGAAGTGGGGCCAAAGCTTGCGAACGGTTCGACGTTCAAACCGAAAGAGTCAAAGGAAGAACCGAGTATAGTAGAAGAAAGCTTAGATGAAAGAAGAGGGGCTTCCCCCTTTGTCGATCATTACCTAGAAGGCGTTGCTGCTTATAAGCGTATGTATCAAAATTGGAAGTCAGGAGCAGATGTCGATATCGCTTCTGTGCGCGAGACATTTCTTCCGTTGTTCAAACGTGCATCTCGGCATGCCAACGATGTCATTACACTTCATCATTACTCGAGTAAATCTGACTACATCTACCACCACAGTGTGGCTGTAGGATTGTTATCCTTCTTGATTGCATCGAAACTTCAATTCAATGAGAGAGAACAACTGCAGGTAGGGATTTCTGGATTATTGAGTGATTGTGGGATGGCGAAGATTGACGAACGTATTCTGTCTAAGTCAGGGCCATTAACCGAAGCAGAGTATACAGAGATTAAACAACATCCAAGCTATTCTTATAAGATGCTAGAGCGCGTGTCTTCCGTCAGTCAATCTGTCCGTTTTGGAGCATTGCAGCACCATGAGCGCATGGACGGCAGCGGATATCCATTAGGTGTACATGACAATAAGCTACACCCTTATGGCAAGATCATTGCTGTAAGCGATATGTATCATGCTATGACATGCGAACGTCTATATAAGACGAAGCAATCCCCGTTTAGGGTAATAGAAGCGATTATGAAAGACCAGTTTGGCAAATTTGATCCGCATGTTGTTCAAGTGTTCGTCAAACAGATTACAAACTTCTCAGCAGGGACTAAAGTGAGACTCTCTAACAACCAACATGGTGAGATTATCTTTATTGAGGACCAGTTGCCTACTAGACCAATGATTCGACTGTCTCATAGTGATCAAATCATTCATCTGAAAGATTACCCGCAAACCTATATCGAAGAAGTATTATAATCTCTCCCTCGCTAATGATGAGTTAGCGGGGGCTTTTCTGTTTAAGTAGGTCTTCAAAAAGAGCAGGCAACTTTCGCTCCGTGACAGCTAAGAACTTCTTAATATAAGCAATGTCTTCACTCGCGTGAGAGTGTATAACATCTCCCCACCATTCCGTCTCATAGCGTGCAATCATACTTAAATTGTAAAGGAGTAAATAATGAGTGAACACCTCTGGAAAAGGCGTAAACCACTCCCTTACAAGGGGAAAGGCATAAGCATGTGTCTCACTACATGTGTAAAGGACAGGATGATTCAGGCTCCTCATTGATTCTGTAAATGTAAGTTCAATAGTTGGGGGAACGTGTTCTACCTGGAGTAGTTCCGGGATTGTCTGCTTTGCCTTATCGGAGAAGTAAGAAGAAGTCCAATGCAGGTTGTCCAATACCGACTCTTCAAGGTGTGCAGTGTGATGGTGATTCCTATGAAGGAGTTGAATGTACCTTTTTGACTTGTCGAGATGGAATAGATCGCTTAGCTCAGGAATTCTTTTAAGCAATGATGCCATGGTGTATTTAGCTTGAGCCTCATGTTCCACATGAAACAAGTTCTTCAAGCTATATGCAAATAGCCCCTTTTGTTGAATCTTCACTTCGTCGTGTAGAAATGCATAATTTTGTTTCTTGCGTTTTCGACTTGTAACTCCATGCGAAAGTACAGAAGTATTTTCAGGGTAGGAAGGACATGAAGTTAATAGACACGCCTTCAATAGCTGAGACATACCGTAAAAGAGTAAAATGGGCTTAATGGAGAGTGGAGACTGATAGGATTGTTCGTATAGGCTTTGCCCGTGCTCGAGATGATAGATAAATCGATAGGTGTTCTCATAGCTTTTCTTTTCTGCTTCTTCTATGTCTGCGTATTCATAGCACTGTAGCAAATAATTTTGAGCGAGGGGAGCTGATTGTAAATAGGTGTAAATAGATTGAAAATTCCGCGTATTCATGCGAATCCCCTCCTGAGTTAAAAAACTATTGAAAAAATTTTGTCATTCACGTAACCTAAATAAAAATATAGGTTGATTGTCGTTAGTGTGCCCAGTTTCGAATGAAAAATTACGGGGAGGAATGAAAGAATGCGTGAAGATAAGTTTGCGAAAGAAGCGTTGACGTTTGATGATGTGCTCCTGCTCCCAGCTCGGTCTGATGTACTACCAAGAGATGTCGAGGTGAGAACACAGCTCTCTGAGACGTTGTCGTTAAATATTCCAGTCTTGAGTGCAGGTATGGATACGGTTACGGAAGCGGAATTAGCAATCAGTATGGCACGCCAAGGTGGTCTCGGCATCATTCATAAGAGTATGTCCATTGAAGAGCAAGCTGAACAGGTCGATCGTGTGAAGCGCTCAGAAAGTGGTGTCATTACGAATCCATTCTTTCTAACCCCCGATCACCAAGTGTTCGATGCAGAACATTTAATGGGTAAGTATAGAATTTCAGGGGTTCCAATTGTACGAAGTCATGAAGACCATACGTTAGCAGGAATCCTTACAAATCGTGATTTAAGATTCATTCAGGATTATTCGATTAAGATTGCTGAGGTGATGACTTCTGAAGAGCTCATTACAGCTCCGGTTGGAACGACGCTCGAAGAAGCAGAACGCATCCTTCAACAACATAAAATTGAGAAATTACCGTTAATCGATGAGAATCATGTTCTGAAAGGTCTCATTACCATTAAGGATATTGAGAAGGTTATTCAATTCCCACAATCGGCAAAAGACCGCCAAGGCCGACTAATTGTGGGAGCAGCTGTTGGAATTACTGCGGATACACAGCGACGTATTCAAAAGCTTGTCGAAGCAGGTGTAGATGTCATTGTGATGGATACGGCACACGGCCATTCCGCAGGCGTACTGGATGCCGTTCGTGAAGTAAGGGCCAACTACCCTGACTTAACTATTATCGCAGGTAACGTCGCGACTGCTGAGGGTACAAGAGACCTCATTGAAGCTGGAGCGACCATTGTGAAAGTTGGAATTGGTCCCGGTTCTATTTGCACAACGCGTGTCGTTGCTGGTGTAGGTGTACCGCAAATCACTGCGATTTATGATTGTGCCAACGAAGCTAGAAAGCATGGAGTGCCAGTTATTGCGGACGGGGGAATTAAATACAGTGGGGATATTGCTAAGGCGTTAGCAGCAGGCGCGCATGCCGTCATGCTCGGAAGCTTATTAGCAGGGGTCTCTGAAAGCCCTGGAGACACAGAAATCTTCCAAGGTCGTCGATTCAAAGTGTACCGTGGGATGGGGTCAGTCGGTGCTATGAAATCCGGATCTAAGGACCGTTATTTCCAAGAAGGTTCTGAAGCAAATAAATTAGTACCTGAAGGAATTGAAGGGCGTGTACCTTATAAAGGGCCACTGAAAGATACGATTCACCAACTGCTAGGAGGACTTCGTTCTGGTATGGGATACTGCGGAGCGAAGGATTTAGAAGCATTACGGAGTGAAAGTCAGTTCACGCGAATAACTAATGCGGGCTTAAGGGAGAATCACCCCCACGATGTACAGATTACGAAAGAAGCACCAAACTACTCCTTATAACCTATACGAAAGCCTTAGACAGGGACTTTTCCCTGTCTATTTTTTTGGGAGGGGCTGTGATAAAATAATCCCATATAGAAAAATATTTTTTGGAGGTAGAAACGTTGATGCGTAGAATGAAATCGCCGTTTATCATCACAGTTTTACTACTCGTGACTTTAACATCCGCGATGGTGAAACCTGCGAGTACATACGCTGCATCGGTTGATGTGGAAGCAGAGTCTGCCATTCTAGTAGATTCTGAAACTGGAAAGGTATTGTTTGAGAAACAAGCTGACGTGGCATTGCCACCGGCAAGTATGACGAAAATGATGACTGAGTATCTAGTCTTGGAAGCGATTGAGGATGGGAAGATTGCTTGGGATACTACAACCCAAATCAGTGACTATCCATATAGTATCTCAGCGAATACCACTTTCTCTGGCTTCGGTTTGAAACAGAGTAAAGACTATACAGTAGAAGAACTTTATGACGCAATGGCCATTTTCTCTGATAATGCTGCGAGTATCGCTCTTGCCGAACTTATTGCAGGAACAGAGGGAGAGTTTGTGAAGCTCATGAACCAGAAGGCTGACGAAATGGGTCTTGGAGATGCTTCATTTGTTAACTCTACAGGCTTAAATAATACAGACTTAGGTGATAACTACCCTGAGGGTACAGAGCCTGATGGTACGACATACATGTCTGCTGAATCCGTAGCTTTATTAGCTTATTACTTGATTAATGACTATCCGGATGCACTTGAGATCTCAAGTCAGCCAACATTGACATTTGAAGACCGAACGGCCGACAACTGGAACTGGATGCTTCCAGATTCCTCAGGTCAACTTCAACAGTATGCCTATGATGGCGTCGATGGATTAAAGACAGGATATACAGACCTTGCTGGATATACATTTGCTGGTACAGCAGAGAGAGGTGGTCAACGCTATATCACAGTCGTCATGCGTACGGATTCTAAGGGAGCTCGTTTTAATGAGACTGCAAAGCTACTAGACTATGGCTTTAATCAGTTCCAAACGACTGAACTCTTTGATAAGGGTTACCAGAAAGAAGACGAAGCGACTCTTCCTGTAGCGAAAGGGAAGAAAGATGAAGTTCAGGTTGCTACAAACGAAGCGTTAGAGGCTGTCATTAAAAAAGGTGAAAAAGACCAATACAATGCGGTCTATGAAATCGATGAATCAATCTTGAATGAAGATGGTAAAGTAACGGCACCTATCTCTAAAGGTGATAAAGTTGGAACGATGACTGTGGAATACACAGGTAGTGACCAATATAGCTACATCAATGATGAAGCTAAGGAATCAGTAACTATTGACCTTGTAGCACAAGAGGACGTTGAGAAATCAAATTGGTTCGTGTTGATGTTCCAATCTATATTCGGTTTCTTTGGTGATATTTTCTCAAGTGTAGTAGACACCGTTAAAGGTTGGTTCTAAGGCATATCAACTAGTGGGTTTTTTGAAGCAATTCAGTTAGAATAAAGGAAACGTTGCGTGCGTAGTCCTGTGGCTTAGTGAGCAACAATATCTTCAAGCAGAGAATAGGGGAGGTCTTTTAGTTATGGCAGTAACAGGTACAGATCGAGTAAAGCGTGGTATGGCAGAAATGCAAAAGGGCGGCGTCATTATGGATGTTGTCAATGCGGAACAGGCGAAGATTGCAGAAGAGGCGGGAGCGGTAGCCGTAATGGCACTTGAACGCGTTCCTTCAGATATTCGTGCGGCAGGAGGAGTTGCCCGTATGGCAGACCCTTCTATTGTAGAAGAAGTCATGAACGCGGTTTCGATTCCAGTTATGGCAAAGGCTCGTATTGGACACATTGTGGAAGCGCGTGTGCTTGAATCCATGGGTGTCGATTACATTGATGAGAGTGAAGTTCTGACTCCAGCTGATGAACTTTATCATATTAAGAAAGATGATTACACCGTGCCATTCGTATGCGGATGCCGTAACATCGGGGAAGCAACACGTCGTATTGCTGAAGGTGCTTCCATGCTTCGTACGAAAGGCGAGCCAGGAACAGGGAATATCGTAGAGGCGGTTCGTCACATGCGTGAAGTCCAGTCCCAAATCCGTGAGGTTGTTGGAATGAGTGATGATGAACTCATGACGTACGCTCGCGACCTAGGTGCACCTTACGAAGTACTTCGTCAAATTAAACAAGAAGGACGTCTTCCAGTCGTAAACTTTGCTGCAGGAGGTATTGCGACTCCAGCTGATGCAGCGCTAATGATGCAACTTGGAGCAGACGGCGTATTTGTTGGCTCTGGTATCTTCAAATCACAAAACCCAGCTAAATTTGCTAAAGCCATTGTAGAAGCTACTACTCATTATCAAGACTACGAGCTAATCGGGAAACTCTCTAAAGATCTCGGTGGCGCGATGCCAGGCCTTGAGATGTCTACGCTTCAAGAAGGCCAACGTATGCAAGACCGTAGCCAGTAACGCCACGACCGACACAAAGGAGAATGACCGATGGTAACGATTGGAGTTTTAGGCCTTCAAGGAGCAATTCGTGAACATGTTCAGTCAGTCGAAGAAAGTGGTGCACGTGCTGTTATTGTGAAGCGTGTCGAACAGCTTCAAGAACTAGACGGGCTCATTATTCCTGGAGGGGAAAGCACAACGATGAGAAGGCTGATTGATAGCTATGGCTTTCTTGACCTGCTTATACAATTTGGACAAGCTGGGAAACCTATTTTTGGAACGTGCGCAGGGTTAATTCTGCTAGCGAAAGAGATTGAAGGTACAGACCAGACTCATCTTGGCTTAATGGACATTCGTGTGCGACGAAATGCATTTGGTCGTCAGCGTGAGAGTTTCGAGGTTAATCTTCCTGTTAAGGGGATTGCAGAGGGATTTGAGGCTGTCTTTATCCGAGCGCCGCACATTGAATCAGTAGGTGAAGGTGTTGAAGTACTCGCAACGTATAACGACAAGATTGTAGTCGCTCAGGAAGGCCATTATTTAACGTGCGCCTTCCATCCGGAATTAACAGATGATACACGTTTAGTTCAACACTTTGTAAAAATGGTGGAAAACTATTCACAAACACTTGCATCTTCCAATTAAATCCGCTATTCTACAATCAAACAGTCGAGTACACATACAAAAGCGATGACAGGAAGTAGTAGCAGCCCCCTGATCTATAGAGAGTCAGTGTTTGGTGGGAACTGACGGTAAAGAGCTGTGAATCCATCCGCGAGCTGATAATCCCAATTCAGTAAGATTATCCGGTGCCTCCAAGCACCGTTATCAACCGTTGAGTGGGGAGACTTTGTGTCTCCAACCAGGGTGGTATCGCGGAAGTGAAAACTCTCGTCCCTTTAGCTAAGGGATGAGAGTTTTTTTTATGGTTAATCGACAACTACAAGGCCAAGGAGGCAACAATTATGTTAGATATGAAATACTTACGTAACCATTTCGATGAAGTGAAAGGAAAGCTACAGCATCGAGGAGAAGATTTAAGTGATTTAAATATATTCGGTGAATTGGACACACGCCGCCGTGAGTTAATCTCCGAAACAGAAGAGCTAAAGGCAAAACGAAACGAAGTCTCTAAGCAAATTTCTGAATTGAAGAAAGCAAAACAAGATGCGGACCACCTCATTACAGAGATGAGAGAAGTGGGCGACCGAGTTAAGGAATTAGACCAAGAACTACGTAATGTTGAAGAGCAGCTAGAGACGCTCATGATGTCGATTCCTAACATTCCACATGAGAGCGTTCCAATTGGAGAAGACGAAGACGATAATGTCTTGGCAAGAGAATGGGGAACAATTCCTCAATTGAACTTTGAAGCAAAGCCTCATTGGGAACTGTCAGAAGGGCTAGGCATTTTAGACTTTGAGCGCGCATCTAAAGTAACAGGAAGCCGTTTCGTGTTCTATAAGGGTCTTGGTGCTCGCCTTGAGCGCGCTTTAATGAGCTTCATGATGGACCTTCATGCAGAGGAGCATGGTTACGAAGAAATGCTTCCTCCATATATGGTGAACAGCCAAAGCTTAACAGGTACAGGACAGCTACCGAAATTTGAAGAAGATGCCTTTAAAGTAGAGGATTGGGGCTATTATATGGTGCCAACAGCGGAAGTACCTGTCACGAACTATCACCGCGAAGAGATTCTAAGTGGGGATGCGCTACCTCAGAAATACGTAGCCTTCAGTGCTAGCTTCCGTTCTGAAGCGGGGTCTGCCGGACGTGACACACGCGGCTTGATTCGCCAACACCAATTTAACAAAGTAGAGCTTGTTCAGTTCGTGAAGCCTGAAGATTCTTATGACGTACTTGAGGAATTGACGGGACACGCTGAGAAGGTGTTGCAACTGTTAGAGCTCCCTTATCGTGTAATGAGCATGTGTACTGGGGATTTAGGATTTACCGCTGCCAAGAAATATGACATCGAAGTTTGGCTACCAAGCTATAACACATATCGTGAGATTAGCTCTTGTTCAAACTTTGAAGACTTCCAGGCGCGTCGTTCTGGAATTCGATTCCGTCGTAGTCAGAATGATAAGCCAGAGTTTGTGCATACGTTAAATGGATCTGGACTTGCTATAGGTCGTACTGTTGCTGCTATCTTAGAGAACTACCAGCAAGAAGATGGCTCTGTCATCGTACCAGAAGTACTTCGTCCGTACATGGGTGGTAAAGAAGTCATTCAATAATTGTAGAAGAGTGCTGTGTTAATGCAGCACTCTTTTTTAATTTGTTCTTGCATCATTTCGACAAATTATGTACAATGATTTTTGGAGTCGCGCTGACTTCTGTCATCCCATTTAAGAAATCTAATAAAGTTTTTCGATATTTGTTGACATTATTAGATAAGGATGATATTATAATAAATGTCGCTACGGAGGAGTACCCAAGTCTGGCTGAAGGGAGCGGTCTTGAAAACCGCCAGGAGGTTCACGCCTCGCGGGGGTTCGAATCCCTCCTCCTCCGCCATTTTTTATGCGTGTAAAAATTGGAGATTGAAATAGAAAAAAAGGTCGTTACCGTTGTAGCGGTTTTTTTTATTAGATCACCCACCCTATAATCTACGGATTATAGGGCCTTTTTTATATACAATCCTATAGAAATAGAAAAGCCCAAGCTTATAAGCTTGGGCTTTTTCGTATTTATGGGCGATAACTAGAACGCCATTTACGTGATTGCTGAATGAAGTGTCCAATCTTCTCTAAGATCGGTTCAATGGAGCTTTCATCGTTTAGGATATCGTAATCCGCAATATTTAATCGAAGGACGGGGCAAGAGTTGAAATTATCAATCCAATTCTCATATCGGTTGAACATCTCTTCCCAATACTCTACTGGCGTTTGTTGCTCCATCGGGCGACCACGCTCTTTAATGCGGCCTACAACATCGTCAAAGGAACCTTCTAGATAAATGAGCAGGTCAGGATGAGGGAAATAGGGTGTCATAACCATTGCATCGAACAAGCTCTTATACGTATCGTAATCAACCTTGTTCATCGTGCCTTTCTCATAGTGCATCTTTGCAAAGATGCCTGTGTCCTCATAAATGGAACGGTCTTGAATAAAACCGCCACCATATTCAAAGATTTTCTTCTGCTCTTTGAAACGTTCAGCCAAGAAATAGACCTGGAGATGGAAGCTCCAGCGTTCAAAGTCGTTGTAGAATTTATCTAGATATGGGTTCGTATCCACCTTCTCTAAGGAGGTACGGAAATTTAGGGCATTCGCTAATGCGTTCGTCATGGTTGACTTACCGACCCCTACTGTACCGGCAATTGTAATGACGGCGTCGTGAGGGATGCCATAGCGGTTACGTTGGCTCATCGAATAACTTCCCCTTTGTTAAAATGGTTTTGTATCGTTTCAATCATATAGTCCAAATCTTCTTGATGGTTGACAAAGTCTAAATCATCCCCGTTAAAGCGCACAACTGGAATGTCTGGATGGTCGCGTTCAAACTTATTCATAAATAACTCATAATCACTTGAGAGCTGCTCCAAGTAAGAAGCTTGAATGTTCTGCTCCATTTCACGTCCCCGTTTCTTAATACGCTCAAGTAACGTGTCGAGGCTCGCATCAAGATATACAATCATGTTCGGACGAGGCATGTCTTGAGTTAAAATATTATAAATTTGAACGTATTTTGCGTACTCTTGCTTTTGAAGTGTACGCTCCGCAAAGATTAGGTTTTTAGAAATATGGTAATCGGACACGACAGCCTCAGACTGACTTAGAAACTTTTTTTCAATGTCACCTAGCTGTTTGTATCGATTACATAAGAAGAACATTTCCGTCTGGAAACTCCATTCTTCAATATCATCATAAAACTTCCCTAAAAAAGGATTTTCCTCTACAATCTCTTTCAATAACGTATATTGAAAATGGGAGGCAAGCTTTTTTGCTAAGGATGTCTTACCTACGCCAATGGGTCCTTCTACAGCGATAAAGGGCGTTTGTCCCATGTTTCCTCCTCCTTCAACCAGTAGACAATATTCGATACGTTCTGACAGACAAACTCTATTTTATCATACGAGAAGGTCGGAAGTAACAGCAGAATTCTCCCAATATAAAACGAAAGGCTTTTCAATCTTTTCGGTGTTTTGTATAATATGACTATTCTAGTATGGCCCTATAGCTCAGGGGATAGAGCGTAGGTTTCCTAAACCTTGCGTCGCAGGTTCGAATCCTGCTAGGGCCGTTCAATAACAAGGAATGCCTCCTTTTCACTTAGAAAGGGAGGCTTTTTTTGTTTCTTCATACAGTCAGTATCCTCGAGGAGGGGGCATTCCATTCTAGAGGGGTGCCTCTTCTTTATTCCGGTGTATCCTTTTTAGAGCAATTTGAAATTTCTTGGGTCGTACTTCCTTCTATCCTGCATATGTTCAGTAGTGTTGTGTTCCACAAAAAGGAAAAAGGAGTGTGAGAGATGGCTAAGATATGTTCAAATTGTGAGTGTTTACCATATACAGCGTTATGTGAGTGTCCAACTCAACAAGGGATTACGGTCATTCAGCCCGCATGTCAAACGTTACCGGATGGAAGTGTAACCGGAAATCCATGTTATCGACCTTCCCCTGAGAACCGTTCTTATTGGTCGTATAAAGTAATGACGGATAATGCAACCGCTACAGAGGCGGTTGACGCCTTTATCATCCCAATCTGTCAGGCGATCCTTGATGATAGTATTCTTGTGAAAGAAAAGGTTGATGGATGTGGAGACTTTGATAACGTTCCATTCCAGTTAGCTCAAACGAATCCAGTCTTCGGAACGGCTCCAGAAGGATTTCAATGGTTAATCGTCAATAACAATGGTCGCTATGGAAAAGGGATTTCAGTTGAATATCGATTAGAGGTTATAGGAAACTTCCCGAACGGTGTTCAACCAATCAGCACATTGGCTGGGGACTCTCCGCTAACGTTCGACTGTGAAGGTTGTTACATTGTGCCACAGTGTCCAGAGCCAGCTGATTTAGTGGTCGATATTGAATGTACAAGAACGATTGTGAACAATCAGGCGACACTTCTTTATCGTGCAGATATTACAAACGTAGGAGGATCACCTGCCACTGATGTACAGGTAACAGACTTAATCCTTTACAATGATTTGAACGTAACGATTGGTCAAATAACGGTTACAGGGGCTGATTTACAAGTTGACCGTGCGACGTCTGGCGAAATCCGGGTATTTGGTCAGCTTGGAACACTTAATCCTGGTCAGCATGTCGTGTTCAACATCACTGCCCCTATTTCATCAATAAAGAGTGCGGGAAGTATCTCATTTAACAATAGATTAGAAGCAGTAGCTGAAGAAACTCAAGGGTCGGATAACTGTGTACTGAATGTCCCTGCAGTACGACTGAGGGGATCGAAGTGCTGTAGAATAGAAAGCTCGAATTTAATACGATATGAAATTACGCTATCTTCAATCGGAAATTCACCTGGGACGCTTGTGAATACAGAGGATAAGCTCGCGATTCCAGAAGGAGTACGGTTCCAAATTGTTGAGTTTGATAATTGCGAGCTGTTCTTTGGCAATAGTGAACAACCTGTTCCGCTGAACACCCCATTAGAGGGGGCTGAGACGTTAACGACAAGATGTGACAACGTACCCGTACCTCAATTTGGGTCATTGACAGGCAGCATTACGATTGAGGTTCTCTCTGCTGACTTTGGGGAAGTATCACGCATTATCCGCAATACGCTGAATTCTGTTGTCCCTTCTGTTCCTGATAACCAAGTATACTTAGGTGCAGAGAATATTCCGGTATCAGTGGATACAGTACTTGAGACACAACTCGTCTGTCAGAATCCATGTCCAGACAACCAGCGAACATCCTAATACCGAAGAAAGGCAGCCTTCAATAGGCTGCCTTTTCCTTATACGCTATAGTCTTTGATCTTCGTACAAGAAGGTAAACAATCGGTGTATCAATCAATGCCACAATAAATTTGAATACGTATTGAGTCGCAATCATACCAAGTAGTGTTCCTGTTGGTACCACGCCAACAAATGCGACTGTGATAAACACGGTCGTATCAATTAGTTGGCTTGTCATGGTAGAAGCATTGTTTCGTAACCAAAGTTTGGAGTCTCCGTGCTTTTCTTTCAACTTATGGAAGATGGACACGTCTAAATGTTGACTTAGTAAGTAAGAGAAGAGACTTGCAAGCATGACACGGAAGCTCCCTCCTAGAATCGCTTCAAATTCAGTTCCGAGCTCAAAATAAGGCGCGGGAGGAAGCTGTATGGAAACGAAAATGAAAAAGAGTGCTACAAGTTGGGTAAGGAACCCAGCTTTTACGGTTTGTTTTGCGACTTCCTTGCCATACACCTCACCAATCACATCCGTCAGTAGATACGTGACGACGTATACAAGGGCTGCAGCGGGGAGGATATATGGGCCGATGGAGAAGAGCTTCACACTAATAATGTTCGATAGAATTAACAATCCAACGAAAAGGGATTGTAAGTAGATTTGCATGGTTTAGCTTCCTTTCATAAGGAAGAGGATGATAACCGCCCCTCTTAACGGTTATCAATTTTCTCTGGATAGAGGTCGTGGTTCATCAGACGGTTCTCAGCCATCCGTTCGTATTTCGTACCAGGCTGTCCATAATTGCAATACGGATCGATGGAAATACCGCCTCTTGGCGTGAATTTCCCCCACACTTCAATATAGCGCGGGTCCATTAGCTCAATTAAATCGTTCATAATTGTGTTCACGCTATCTTCGTGAAAGTCTCCGTGATTTCGGAAACTAAATAAGTATAGTTTCAATGATTTACTTTCCACCATTTTCTCACCAGGAATATAACTGATATAGATTGTGGCAAAGTCTGGCTGCCCTGTCTTTGGACAGAGTGTTGTGAATTCCGGGCAATTAAACTTTACGAAGTAATCGCGATACGGATGTTGGTTGTCGAAAGTTTCAAGAATACCTGGGTTGTATTCAAATGAATAGGGAGTCCCTTGATTGCCTAATAAGGTAACACCTGTTAACTCTTCATCTTTACGTCCACTCATGTGTGGTCCACCTTTCTGAACAGAAAAAAAACGCCACTCCTAAGGAGAGGCGTTTTTCCATTCCCTTAGTTTTTTATAGAGGGTTGAGCTAGAGAACCTCTCCCGACATATCGGAATTGTATTCCTTTATCCTTCGCTATTATAGGTGTCTATGAAAAAACTGTCAAACTGGGGGGACTAGCCATCTCCAACAGTTAGAAGGTTTCAATTCGTCCTATTCGAGGAATGACTCTATTACATCTATAAAAGGAGGAGCGAAAAACATGGAAACGTACAAGCATTACATCAATGGAGAATACGTAGATTCTACTGGGAATGAAACAATTGATATTGTAAACCCAGCTAATGAAGAAGTAATCTCAAGAACATATAAAGGTACAGAAGAAGATGTAGACAAAGCGATTGAAGCGGCATTTCAAGCGCAGAAGGAATGGGAATTAACACCTAATGTGAAGCGCGGTGAAATCGTACGCGAACTTGGAGACAAGATTGCTGAGAAGCGTGATACATTTATTCGCCTCCTTCAAGAGGAACAAGGGAAAGATTATGGGATGGCAAGCGGTGAGATTGATTTAACGATTGATTATTTCCGCTACATGTCAGAATGGGCTCGCCGAATTGAAGGTGAGATCTTGCCAAGTGATCGACCTGATGAAAATATCTTTGTATATAAGAAACCGATTGGTGTCGTTGGCGGTATCGTGCCGTGGAACTTCCCGATGTTTATTCTAGCGCGTAAAGTTGCAACATCACTTGTAACAGGATGTACCATCGTCTTGAAGCCAAGTCAACAAACACCGAATACAGCTGTTGAATTTACGAAGCTGCTACACGAAATGGATATTCCAAACGGTGTGTACAACCTCGTCATGGGTACAGGAGGTACGATTGGAAACCGTCTTGCTTCACACGAGAAAGTTCATATGATTTCAATGACTGGTAGTGTGGCAGCAGGTACGAAAGTAATGGAAGCAGCCGCACAAAATATTACGAAAGTAAATCTAGAACTTGGCGGGAAAGCACCTGCAATTGTTACACAACGTGCAGATTTAGACGTAGCAGTTGAGAACATTCGTCAATCCCGTCTTATTAATAATGGACAGGCATGTACGAACGCAGAGCGCATCTATGTGCATGAAAGTATTCACGATGAATTCGTCCAGAAGCTACAAGCTGCATTTGAGGATGTGAAATTAGGTGACCCATTACAAGATGACGACGTAGACATGGGACCACTTATTAGTGAAGACCGAATTGTAGAAGTAGAGAAAATGGTACAATCAGCTGTGGATGAAGGAGCCAAGATTGTTACTGGCGGTAAACGTGCCGATTTAGAGAAAGGGTTCTTCTACGAGCCAACTATTCTAACGAATGTTTCTCATAACAGCCATGTCGTACAAGAAGAGATTTTCGGCCCAGTCATTCCGGTTGTAACATTTAAGAACTTGGATGAAGCCATTGATATGGGGAATGACACCGAATACGGATTGTCTTCTTCTGTATACACGGAAGACTTGAGCGAGGCCATGCGAGTTGTGAACGAGCTGAAGTTTGGTGAAACGTATGTAAACCGAGAGAACATGGAAGCCGTACAAGGATATCACCAAGGGATTCGTAAATCAGGACTTGGCGGTGCAGATGGCAAGCATGGTATGGAAGACTTCCTCGTAACGCAAGTGGTTTATATGGATTATAAGAATAAGAAGAAATAAGAACGGCGCGCCACTCTGATTAATCAGGGTGGCGTTATTTATTCCTAAAAATTGGAGGCTCATACTTTTCAATCTGCTCCTTATCCCTTACAATGATAATTGACTAAATATTTGCTCAACTAAGTGATTAACGTAAGTGGTCAAATGCTTGTATGAATGCTATTTTTTTTAGCGAAATTTGTAATCGTTTACAAAATAGGATGGGGTGAAAAGAATGAATATGCAACGAATTCAAACACTTGAAGGAAACCACAACCTAGAGAATTATGAAGACACATACAAGAATTTCAACTGGGACGAAGTAAAAGATGCGTTTAGCTGGAGCCATACAGGCAAGGTGAACATTGCCTATGAGGCGATCGACCGTCATGCTGAAAATCCAGATAAGGCGGACCAACCAGCCCTCATCTTCTCATCACCAGATCGACAAGAACAGCTTACGTTCACAGACTTAAAGCAGGCAAGTAACCAATTTGCGAACGTATTGAAGAAACACGAGATTCAAAAAGGAGATCGAGTCTTCTTATTCATGCCAAGGAGTCCAGAGTTTTACGCTGCATTCCTCGGTATATTAAAAGTCGGTGCTATAGCAGGTCCATTATTTGAAGCGTTCATGGAGCAAGCTGTAAGGGACCGTTTAGAAGATAGTGAAGCCACCATGCTCATCACAACAAAAGATTTGCTTGAGCGCGTTCCTGTAGACGATTTGCCAAATCTTAAGCAGATCGTATTAATTGACGGAGACGGGGAAGGTTTCATTTCGTATGAAGAAGAAATGAAGGAAGCGTCTAAGAGTTTCGATATTGAGTGGGTAGACTTGGAGGATGGGATGCTTCTCCATTACACGTCTGGTTCTACAGGGAAACCTAAAGGGGTTTACCATGTTCACAATGCGATGCTGCAACATTACCAGACGGGGAGATGGGTGCTCGACTTACAAGAAGGAGACCAGTACTGGTGTACCGCTGACCCTGGTTGGGTAACAGGCACAAGCTATGGAATCTTTGCTCCATGGTTGAATGGAGTAACAAATGTGGTACGCGGTGGACGGTTTAGTCCAGATGATTGGTATGAAACACTCCAAAATCATGGAATTACCGTCTGGTATTCTGCACCTACAGCGTTCCGAAAGCTCATGAGTGCTGGGGAGGCTCTTGTGAAGAACTATGACTTGTCTAACCTGCGCCACATCTTAAGTGTAGGAGAGCCTTTGAATCCAGAAGTCATCGCATGGGGAATGGATGCCTTCCATCTACGCGTGCACGATACGTGGTGGATGACAGAGACAGGAGCACAAGTTGTCTGTAACTTCCCATCCTTGGATATGAAACCAGGCTCTATGGGCAAGCCAATTCCTGGTGTTGAAGCGTCGATTATTGATAATGAGGGGAGCGAACTACCACCGAATCAGATGGGAAATCTAGCTGTGAAAGCTGGATGGCCATCGATGATGAGGGCGATATGGAAACGTCCAGAGAAGTATGAAAGCTACTTCTTAAATGGATGGTATATCTCAGGGGATAGCGCGTACCGAGACGAGGAAGGGTATTTCTGGTTCCAAGGACGACTAGATGATGTAATCAATACATCTGGTGAGCGTGTAGGCCCATTTGAAGTGGAAAGTAAGTTAATTGAACATAAAGCTGTTGCGGAAGCTGGTGTCATTGGGAAGCCGGATCCTGAACGTGGTGAAATTGTAAAAGCATTTATCACCTTGAACGACGGCTATGAACAATCGGATGAATTGCTAGAAGACATTCGCCAATTTGTAAAGCGTGGTCTTAGTGCTCATGCTGCCCCTCGTGAAATTGAGGTGAAAGACAAGATTCCTAAGACGCGTAGTGGTAAGATTATGCGTCGACTGCTTAAGTCATGGGAGCTTGGATTGCCAACTGGTGATACGTCTACACTAGAAGAATAGATGAAAGAGAAGCACAGAGGTTACACTCTGTGCTTTCTTTCGTATCCGCTAATTTCTTTTGATAGAATGAAATGGATTCTATTAAAGGAGTACCAATCAATGTCTATCACATCTTTCAGAACGACAAGTTTAGAAACGACGCAATGGTTTGTGTTTCTACTAGCCAGTGCAGTTGCTTTACCAATTGTGATTGGTTCAATCTTTCACATGTCATTCGAAGAAGTATCTGGCTTAATGCAGCGTACTTTCTTCGCTGTTGGCCTCACATCCTTTCTGCAAGGATGGATTGGTCATAAACTTCCGATTATGGAAGGACCAGCAGGGTTATGGATTAGTACCTTTACGGTCATGGCTCATAGCGCCTCAGAAGCAGGAAACTCACCGAAAGCGGCCCTACCGGTATTGGAAACTGCGATGTTTCTTACAGCCATCTTACTCGTAATTATCGGGGTGACGAAGCTTTCACAGAAAGTCATGGCGCTCTTTACACCACTTGTTACAGGCTCGTTCTTATTCCTATTAACCATCCAGTTAAGTGGCACGTTCTTAAGTGGCATGCTTGGGACGAATGGAGACGAAGGGACTATTCAAGTCATAGGATCATCCATTGCTTTCCTAACGTTTATACTTGTACTCGGGTTATCGACATTCGGAAGAGGATGGATGAAAAGTTATGCCGTCTTACTCGGAATTGCAGTTGGATGGATTGTCTATGAGCTCATCCTTCATCCTGAGAAAACAAGTCAGGACAAAGGGGTGTTTCAACCGCCAGAATGGTTAGCATGGGGAGCTCCTTCCTTGGATTTGTCTACCCTACCTGTCGCCATTGTAACGGCACTTATCTTATTATCAAACGTGGTGGCGTCTGTTGTGGCAGTCAGCCAGTCTATACATGGCCACCCCACTTATTCGTACAGTCAAATTAATCGAGGAAGTGCCATGCTTGGGGTTACACACGGTATTTCGGCGATGTATGCCACAGTGGCGAATGTCCCTCTTGCATCTTCATCAGGATTTATTGATTTAACAGGTCAAAAACGAAAGCAACCATTTATGTATGCGTCACTTATTCTAATGGTAATTGCGTTCTTTCCACCGATCGTACAGTGGATCTCTTATATTCCTGAACCTGTAGCGAACGCAGCGTTACTTGCGACATTCGTTCAGTTAATGGGGCTCGGGCTTAAGAATATGGTTTCAAAACCGCTTGATGAAAGAAGAATCACGATTATAACCGTCTCATTCCTAGTTGGGATTGGCCTTATGTTTATCCCGGCTTCAGCCTTCCGCAACTTCCCAGCCATCTTGCAGAACGTACTCAGTAATGGACTGCTTGTAGGAACATTGCTTATCATCCTTTTAGAACAGCTGTGGAGGAATGAGGAAGACAAGTCACTTTCGTAGAAGAGAGTGGCTTTTTGTTTTGTTTCTGAGCAATTGAGGGAAGATAACAACAAAGTTGTAAAAAGGAAGTGTCGCGATGAAGCCTATACAGTACGACCTAATCGGAATAGGAATTGGCCCTTTTAACCTCGGATTAGCTGCGCTAGCGGAAGAAACAGACGAAGTAAATGGAATCTTCTTTGATGAAACGCCCGATATGGATTGGCACCCAGGCATGCTCATTGAAGGGACAGACTTACAAGTCGCTTTTATAGCAGACCTTGTCACCTTTGCTAATCCAAGAAGTGAGTACACATTTCTCAACTATTTACATACAAAGCGACGTCTATACACATTCTTCTTCTTTCAGAAGATGGAGATTCCTAGAGCTGAATATAACGAATATGTTCAGTGGGTGGCGTCTAAACTTTCGAACCTACACTTCGGGAAACGGGTGATGGATGTTCGTGAGAAGGAACAAGAAGGGGAGACCTATTTCGAAGTTGTTGTGTATGACTCAGCGACAGAAGAAGAAACGGTCTATCATAGCCGCCACGTCGTCATTGGAACAGGAAGTAAGCCAGTTCTATTCGATTCCACAAGTGAGCTGAGTGAGAATGATGTGATTCATTCAAGTCAGTACGTATATAAACGAGAAGAAATCCTTAAAGGGAAGCGGATTACGGTTATTGGCTCTGGTCAGAGTGCTTCAGAGATATTTGCAGATTTGTTACACAGGCAGCAAGAAAGTGGGTATCAGCTTAATTGGTTCACTCGTTCAGTCGGGATCTTTCAACTGGATACGTCTAAGCTTCCACAGGAGTTTTTCTCTCCTGACTACATTGACTATTTTAATGCGTTAACGTACGAAGAAAGAAAAGAAGTTCTTCCCCATTTAGATACGCTTCAAAATGGAGTCGATCAGTCTACTTTAAATGACATCTACGATACGCTCTATCAACGATCGGTGAAAGAGCGGGATTTACCTATTACGATTCAGCCGGCTACCGAACTAAAGGATGTCGTTCAGCATGGCGATGGTAGTTATGAATTGACTTGTCACCAGTGGCAAACGAATGAAACATTCAAGATTGTAACCGACAAAGTGATTATGGCGACTGGCTATGCACCAAACATTCCACAATGGCTCATAGACCGATTTGGGTCTGATTTGATCTTTGAAGACGAAGAACAGAGGTTGTTTAAAGTTGGGCGTGACTGTGAAATAAAACGCCAATCGCCTGCTTCGAACAAATTATTTACGACAACAAATATCAGCCATGCACATGGAACAGGTGCGAATAACCTAGGTCTTGCTGTCAATCGGAACGTGAAGATTATAAATACCGTTGCTAAGAAAGAGGTTTATCTAGAGGGGCATGATACCATCTTCCAGCAATTCAGAATGGAAAATAAATGAAGATAGCTGTTTAATGAATTCGACCAAGGGGAAGACAACAACTGAAACTCTTGATAAAGGAGATGTTTTGGAATGAGTAGAATCGCAACGCTAATTACGAACCAATTTGAAGATGTGGAATACACAGAGCCTGCTAAAGGATTTGGTGAAGCGGGGAACGAAATCGTAACCATTGAAAAGCAAGCTGGATCTAAAGTGATTGGCAAACAAGGAGATGCAGAAGTCACCATTGATCAGGGTATAGACGATGTGAAGCCTGAAGATTTTGATGCACTTTTCATCCCTGGTGGATTCTCCCCTGACCAGCTGCGCGAAGACGAGCGCTTCGTACAATTTGCGAAACATTTCATGGACGAGAACAAGCCGGTATTTGCAATTTGTCATGGTCCTCAACTTCTCATTACAGCGAAATCATTAGAAGGCCGTACTGCAACAGGCTATAAATCCATTAAAGTGGATATGGAGTATGCAGGAGTTGACTATAAGGATGAAGAAGTAGTTGTATGTGGGAATCAACTTGTTACAAGCCGTCAACCTGACGACATCCCGGCATTTATCAACAAATCACTAGAAGTATTAGGTCAATAACGACCGAAACTCCATACACTGAATGTAACCCCTTAGTTCTTACAGAGAGCTAAGGGGTTACGTGTATATAGAAAGAGGGGGAGTACATGTGATTGTTAAAGAGAAGAAAGAAGGATTTCTATTAATTTCGCAACATGAACATGCCACAATCTCAGGTGAGCTCGCTGACCAATGGCGGGACCCACATATGATGAACAAACAGCGAGAAGAAGTGGTAACGGCAATTCGTGAACATGACCGCGGTTGGATTGAGTTAGATGCCCACCCCCTATGGAACGAGGATCAGCATAAGCCATACTCCTTCTGGGATTATCCCGAAACAATTAAGCTTGCCCACTATACCAAAGGGATTGATGAAGTAGAGGAAGAAACGAGCTACGGGGCTTACTTATCCAGTCTTCATTATGATTCTTTCTTCACGAAAAGTGAACAATCAGAAGCTGCAGAAAGGTTTCTTGATCGAGAGCGTACTAGACGTCAGCGAATTGAAGCATTGCTTGACTCAAAGAGCTTTCAATATACTGACACTCACTTGGAGTTGCTCCAATTCTGTGATGATTTATCGTTGTACTGTTGTATGAATGAACCAGGTGCTCTAAAGGAGAAAGAGCTCAGCTGGTTCCGAGATGGATTTCGACAACGGTTTTCTTTCGCGCCTGATGGTGTCCTTGCACATTGGAAAGACGAAAAGACCGTTACTCTTCACCCTTACCCCTTTAAGGAGGAGGTCGAAATTTCAGTTCCCTATCGTGAAGTGACAAGAAAGGAAGTAGAGGAATATGGGCTAGTAGATGCTTATAGGAAAGCGTGCGTTGAATCTTACCCTGTTCTTTTTGTACCAGAGGGGAACTAATTTACTTCCCCTTCGCATTTCGAATCTCCTGAAATAATGGAGATGGATTCTGTTGCGATTGTGGTGATTGCTTTAATAGAGAAGGGTGTAGCAGCTGCTGAAGGTCACCAATGGTAACAGGCTTTTCGGTGGGAGCAAGTTCATATCCTAATTGTCCATTCGCTTCCATGGTTGCAGTCTTCACCTTCTCAATGGAGGTAATCCCTTGTTGCCTGAGAAACATCTCGAGTTGGTCAACAGACATACGCAACTTCTTTAGTTCATCCACTTGAATGATTCCATCTTGTATAACAATCCGTGCTTTACCCGTTATCCATTTTTCGATGATGTTTACTTTAATTTGAAGCAGTTCAGTAAGAACGAGAACCACAATGAATACCATTGCGGCTAGCAACGTTTTACGGATACTCGTTTCAATGATGGGCTGAATAATAATAGAACCGATTGAAATCATAATGACCGTTTGCGATAGCGACATTTGAGAGATTGACTTTCTCCCAGCTAGTCTTAACAGAAAGATTCCTGATGCAACCATCAGCAACGACTCGAATACAACATTCATCTGGAACACCCTTTCCACAACCATTGTGCTGTTAGTGTGGGTTAGTTCCACGATTTTATGAAAAAAGAGAGGGGTTTCCCCTCTCTATGCTTCCTTCTTCTTCACATTAAATTGATCTTGAATTAACAGCCAGTTCTGTGGGAAATTCAGTCCGAGCTTCCAGTAGCTAACCCCTTTCAGTCCAAGTTCTTTAACAAGATCGAACTTTGCTTGTATGGAGCGAGCATCTTCAAACCATACCTTATGCTTCTTTCCTTGTTCGTCCGTATAATCATAGAACGGCGCTTTGGCTTCCTCATCAAATTGAATCTGAACGTTGTACTTACGCGCTCGTTTAATTGCTTCTTGTGGACTGATGGCCTCCGCAGGATCGCCCCCTTTCTCATAGGGCAAGGTCCAGTCATATCCATAGAGATTCTGCCCAAGAAAGACTTTATCAGGGGGCATTACACTAAGCGCAAATGATACAACTTCTCGAACGGGGTCAATGGGGGAGACGGGTAAAGGAGGACCTCCACTATATCCCCATTCATAAGTCATCAATACAACGAAATCAGCAATTTCGCCATGGGTTTTATAGTCATGGGCCTCATACCAGGCTCCTTTTTGTTCTGCGCTTTTCTTCGGCGCAAGCGCGGTAGAAATCATGAGCCCTTCTTTCTTTAAGCGCTGCTTGGCTTTACGTAAGAAGTTGTTGTAATCTTGCCGCGTCTCTGGCGGAAGGAATTCAAAGTCGAAATGGACATCATCAAATCCTTTTTCCTTTGCTTCCTTAATAATATTCGTCAGTAACTGGTCTTGTAGCTTCGTATCGGTCACGATTAGACGACCGAGTTCTTGGCTAAACCCATCATCTTCAATGTTGTTGACGACAAGCATCATATTTAGTTTGTTATCCTTTGCAATTTGAAAGTAATTGTTCAATGGAGGTGGTTTCAACGACCCATCCCGATTGATTTCATAGCTAAAAGGTGCTAAGTAGGATAAAAAGGGAACTTTCTCTGTTACATAATCCTCGAGGTCTTGTGACACTTCATCCCCGTAGGTTTCGGCATAGCCATTAAACTCTTTGTCTACCTTTGGCTGTGGAGGTATGTATAACCGAAAGCCAATCGGTAGCGGGTTGTTCATAGGATATTGGTTTACATTCGCAAGTTGTTCTGGAGACAAACCAAACTGATTTGCAATGCTGTACAAGCTGTCCCCTTGTTTCACTTCATAGAATTGACCCTGGATGGGAATGACGAGAGCTTGACCTATAACGAGATCATTAGGTGCATCCAGTTCATTTGCCTGCACAATACTGTCGATGGTTGTATTAAAACGATTTGCGATGCTATAAATGCTATCTCCTTGTTTCACAACATAGATTTGCACAGAGCTCCTCCTCTCATAAACTTCGTTACTTACACTTATGAGAGAGAAAGTTAAAGTATGTCACTCATACTTCTCTGTGGGAGAGGTGTCCGCTTTAAGGACATTATGCATCATGCGAAGTGCATAAGCGTTGTCTTGCTCATCAACAGATGCAATCGCATCGTGAGGGATGAATAATTCATAATCACGCATGTAGGCATCATTCGCTGTGAAGAGAACACAGATATTACCTGCAACCCCGCTCAATATAACCTGCCTGACTTGAAGCTCTGCGAGTAATGCTTGGAGAGCAGTCTGATGGAAGGCGGAGTGTTTCGGTTTGATGAGGAAATAATCTGATTCATTGGGCTGTATTTGTTGAAGATATTCCTTATTTTGTTCTGTCTGGCACTTTGCAAGAATGGACTGTAGATCTGCTTTCCATAATTGATAATGGTCATTCACATATATAATAGGAATACTGTTTTTTGCGGCGAAGGTTTTCAGCTTTAAAATATTTGGTACAATAAGTTCTGTGTGGCGAAGTAGGACTTCTCCATGAGAGAATTTGAAATCGTTTATTAAATCAACTAGCACGAATGCTGTATCTTGAGGACGTAGTTTCATTGGGTATGCCCCTTTCATAGGGATAGTTTGGCACATATGAACCGTCCTAAACGCCAAAGTTAGAAAGAGGGACAAATATGAGCCATCACCTGTATATGAAAGAAGCAATTGTAGAAGCTAAGAAAGCAGAAGCAATTGGTGAAGTGCCAATCGGGGCTGTAATCGTGAAGGATGGAGTTGTAATCGCAAGGGGACACAATAAGCGAGAGACATCTCAGCAATCCGCCTCTCATGCAGAGATGATTGCAATTGAAAGGGCAAATGAAAGGGTAGGAAGCTGGCGTTTAGAAGAGTGCACACTCTACGTTACGTTAGAACCATGCCCAATGTGTGCCGGCGCCATTGTTCAATCTAGAATCCCAACTGTCGTGTATGGAGCCTATGATAGCAAGGCGGGGTGTGCAGGGACTCTAATGAATTTGTTGCAAGAAGAGCGATTTAACCACCAATGTGAGGTTATTCCTGAAATTCTTGGTGAAGAATGTGGCAGTCTGCTTACAACATTCTTCAAGAAGTTAAGAGACAAAAAGAAGCTAGAGAAACAGCAAAAGAAACTTTAACCCCCATATATTTACAAGTATTTAACGTTGCATTTTTAGGTCAAAATCGTTATACTTGTGAATACACATCAACAAGACAAGATGTGCTGAAAAATGGATAGCAATTTTGCCGTGCTAAGCGGGGAGGTAGCGGTGCCCTGTACTCGCAATCCGCTATAGCGAGGCCGAACTCCCTCTCGAGGTATTTTGAATTTAAGGTCTGCCCCAAGGGCGTGGTGTTGACGTCTTGGTCCTGCGCAACAGGGACCCACGAACCCTGTCAGGTCCGGAAGGAAGCAGCAGTAAGTGGTCATCCTTGTGTGCCGCGGGGCAACCTGGGCCGAGCCACAAACTTGGGTCACGCTTAGGTTCAATCTATCAACAGAGGGTGCACGGCGTACATATTGTTTACACAAACTCACCTAACTTAGGTGAGTTTTTTCTTTTATATAAAGAAGTTTTGGATTCATTTTGAAATGAAAAGACAGGATTCGGTATAATGAAGAAGAATCTATAAAGGGAGAACGTGTACTATGAGTTATCAAGCTTTGTACAGAGTATGGCGACCGAAGAATTTCTCAGATGTCGTTGGACAATCCCATATTACGCGTACGTTGCAGAATGCAATTGTACAAGACAAGTTCTCACATGCGTATTTATTCTCTGGCCCTAGAGGTACGGGGAAAACGAGTGCTGCTAAGATCTTTGCCAAGGCAGTAAACTGTGAGCGCTCACCAGTTAAAGAGCCATGTAATGAGTGTTCGGCTTGTCTTGGGATTCAAGACGGTTCAATTTCAGACGTAATCGAGATTGACGCAGCCTCCAATAATGGCGTAGAACAAATCCGGGACATTCGAGACAAAGTCAAATATGCTCCCAGTGCAGTAAAGTATAAAGTATATATTGTCGATGAGGTACACATGCTTTCAATCGGAGCCTTCAATGCTTTACTGAAAACACTCGAAGAACCTCCTCAACACGTCATCTTTATACTAGCTACAACAGAACCACATAAAATTCCGCTTACGATTATTTCAAGAACACAGCGGTTTGATTTCAAACGTATTCCCCAGTCCGCAATGGTAGATCGAATGGAATACATCCTTGGAAAGGAAAACATTCCGGCTTCCCGAGAGGCGCTCGAAGCCGTAGCGCTTTCGGCTGAGGGTGGTATGCGTGATTCATTAAGTCTACTGGACCAGTCCATTTCATATAGTGAAGGTGAAGTGGGGCTAGATGATGTTCTAGCTGTGACAGGCTCGGTATCTCAGATGAAGCTTGCTGAGATTGTACAAGCATTAGGGGAGCAGAATGTCAGGGAAGCTCTTCAACAAGTGGATTATTTAATTCAAGAAGGAAAGGACCCGGGTCGTTTTGTTTTTGATTTAATCTACTATCTACGAGATGTTCTCTTGTATCAGAGCACAACAGGTTTAGAAGATGTGTTAGAGAGAGCTATTCCAGATGACACCTTCCGTTTATTGAGTGAACAATTAACTCCAGCTTGGATCCAACAAGGGATCTCTATCTTGAATCAGTGCCAACAAGAAATGAAATGGACGACAAGTCCGAAAGTATTTATTGAGATTGCGATGCTGAATATAAGTGACTTGAAGGCTCAGAGTAAGCAAGGTGGAGTAGAACCTGAATCTGTCCAACAACTTCAGAAGAAGCTAAATGAACTTGAGAAGAAGTTGTCTCAGATTCAACAACAACCTCAAGCGGCACAGCCAGCATCTCAACCTGAGGCGAAGCGACCACAGCGCTCTAGTGGAAGGAGAAACCAATATAAGGTTCCTTATGAGCGGATTCGTCATGTCATGCAAGCGGCTTCGAAGCAAGACTTAAAACAAATCCAATCGCAGTGGGCAAACTTTATGGAACAATTAAAGCAGAGTAGCCCACCCGCCCATGCTAGGTTAATGAACAGTACACCAAGGGCGGCATCAGACAATGCGGTTGTGTTATCATTTAAATATGAAATCCATTGTTCCTTAGCCATGGAAAATCAGCAGATTATTGAGAGTTTACTCGAGGATTTCCTAGGCCACCATGTGACCATTATTCCGATTCCAGAAGACAATTGGCAGGAACTAAGAGAAGAGTTTGTACGCAATCAGCGTCAAGGTCATTCATCACCAGAAGGGCAAGAAGAAAGCGAACCACAAGAAGACCCGTTTATAGCTGAAGCGCGTAAACTTGTTGGTGATGATTTACTTGAAATACAAGAAGACTAACCTAGTAGGAGGAGATACCATGAAAGGTATGGGCAACATGAACAATATGATGAAACAAATGCAGAAAATGCAGAAGAAAATGGTGAAGGCTCAAGAAGAGCTTTATGAGATGGTGTTTGAAGCAACTGCAGGTGGAGGCATGGTTAAGGTCATTGCCAACGGTAAGAAAGAGATTACAGATGTACAAATCTCTGAAGAAGTAGTAGACCCTGATGATGTAGAAATGCTACAAGACTTAATTCTTACTGCTACAAATGATGTCATTAAACAAGTTGATGACAAAACGAACGATACAATGGGAGAATTCACTAAAGGAATGAATATGCCTGGAATGTTCTAGGAGGGAAGAGGATGTATTATCCTGAACCTATCTCGAAGTTAATAGATAGTTTTTCGAAGTTACCAGGCATTGGGCCGAAAACGGCTGCGCGCCTGGCCTTCTTCGTATTAGAAATGGAAGAAGACGACGTATTAGACTTCGCCAAAGCACTTGTTAATGCAAAGCGCGAACTAACACACTGTACAGTATGTGGGCATATTACAGACCAAGATCCATGCTCAATCTGTCAAGATGATGCAAGGGATGGAACGATTATCTGTGTTGTTCAAGATCCGAAAGACGTCATTGCTATGGAGAAGATGAAAGATTATAGCGGGAAGTATCATGTCCTTCATGGGGCCATCTCTCCAATGGATGGAATTGGACCGGAGGACATCAACATCCAAACCTTGATCAACCGGTTAAAGGATGAGGGCGTAGAAGAGTTGATTATCGCTACGAATCCGAACATTGAAGGTGAAGCTACAGCTATGTATATATCTAGGTTAGTGAAGCCAGCTGGAATACGGACTACTAGAATTGCGCACGGACTTCCGGTAGGTGGAGATCTAGAATATGCAGATGAAGTAACCTTATCTAAAGCGCTTGAAGGCAGAAGAGAATTATAAAGAGGTGGACGTGTGTTTCGTAAACGGAAGTACAAAGCAATGAGGGAAGAAGCGAATAGCCAACTCCTTGACCACATTGAACGTTTGAAGAACGAGCGCTTATATTTACGAAAGATTATGGAACACAGTATTGAAGCTTCTGAGGACGGCCGTCTAGACGTGGCGATGACAGAAGCGAAATATTTCTATCTATTAAGAGAGGCGCGTCAACGCAACGTGCGGGCTCGATAAAATACTCATACCCTTTTCAACTCCCTCATAGATTAAAGAGAGGACAAGTTGAAGGGGGTTTTCTTTTTGAGTTCTTCTATTATTATAGGTGGCTTGGTTCTGTTAATTCTAATCTTACTGATTGCAGGGGCACCTATAAAACCTCTTCGCTATTTAGCGAACGGTTGCGTTAAGTTAGTTATAGGCGTTCTATTATTGTTTTTCTTAAATGCATTTGGATCTTCATTTGGTCTTCACATCCCGATCAATCTCGGTACGGCACTTGTTTCAGGTTTTCTAGGCATACCAGGAATCCTATCTCTTGTGGCCATTGGATGGTGGATTATCTAGGGGGAGCGACGTGCAGTCGCTTCTTTTTGTTATATGGATAAGCTACCAAATGCTAGCCACAATACAACTTTCTACACCAATTACTATTTTTTTAATAAAAACTATTGCGTTACATTTGAATAGGTGATATATTTATTTATGTCGCAAAAACAGCGGCGGTTATCACAGCGCAATTCAAAAAAAGATATCAAAAGATGTTGACTTGAACTTGTAATGATGATATATTAATAAAGTCGCTTTTTCCGAAAGGAAACAAACGACAACGAAAGAAATTAAAAGAATTTAAAAAAGTTGTTGACATCGAAATCACAAAATGATAAGATGTAAAAGTCGCTTCAAAACGAAGCCGACAAACAAACAACACATTGAACTTTGAAAACTGAACAAACGCCATGTACGTCAATTCAATTTTAATTGATTTTTAACAAGCTAGTTCAAACACTTTTATGGAGAGTTTGATCCTGGCTCAGGACGAACGCTGGCGGCGTGCCTAATACATGCAAGTCGAGCGCAGGAAGCAACATGATCCCTTCGGGGTGATTGTTGTGGAATGAGCGGCGGACGGGTGAGTAACACGTGGGTAACCTACCCA